>JAFTPG010000006.1 GCA_017463375.1 Ruminococcus sp.
TCGGGTTCGGGCGACCGCAAGGGTCGCCCCTACGATATAGGATTTCAGAATGTGCAGCCCTCTACATCGCTAAACGATTTATACATTGAAGATTTGACGGAGGCTGAAAAATATGGTATAATAAAATTTAATGCATTAAAGCGGAAGGAGAGTTAAAGTTATGGCAGAGGAATACACCTGTGGAAACTGGGAGATTCATCAGGAGACCGTGGACAAGGTCTCGAAGGTAATGCCCGATGAAGCGGTTCTTTACGAGGCGGCAGAGCTTTTGAAGGTGTTTGGTGATTCGACAAGGATCAGAATAATTTTCGTACTGTGTCAGAGCGAGATGTGCGTATGTGACATAGCGAAGCTTTTGGGGATGACTCAGTCGGCGATATCGCATCAGCTGCGTGTTCTCAAGCAGGCGAGACTGGTCAGCAGCCGCAGAGATGGAAAAACTATTTATTATTCGCTTGCGGACGACCATGTTAAAACGATTTTCTATTATGCTATGGAGCATGTTATGGAATAGGGCGTGTTGAAAGGAAATATTAATGAATATATTTGATTTTCATACTCATGCATTTGTGGATTCGCTTGCGGAAAGAGCGGTCTCAGCTCTTGAGAAAACGAGCGGTATTGCTCCGTATACTGACGGAACAGTCAGCGGACTTCGTGAAGCAATGCACAAAAATGGTATTTCGGGAGCTTTGCTGCTTCCCGTAGCTACTAAGCCATCGCAGCAGAATACTATCAACAACTGGGCTGCGGAAATTATGGGGAAGGGACTATATTGCTGCGGAACTATTCATCCCGACGCCGAGGATGCTATTGAGGAAATTGAGCGCATAAAGTCTCTTGGATTATGCGGAGTGAAATTTCATTCAGAGTATCAGAATTTTCATCCCGACGAGGACAGGATGTTTCCGCTGTATCGGAAGATTGCTGAAACAGGGATGTTTGCGGTCTTTCACGGCGGCTGGGATCCGCTTTCAAAGGACTATGTCAGAGGAACTCCCGAGAGGTTTGCAAAAGCGGCAGAGGCAGTTCCCGAGCTTACGTCTGTTATCGCACATCTTGGCGGAATGAATCTCTGGGACGATGTTGAAAAATATCTTGCCGGAAAATTTGACAATCTTTATTTTGATGTCAGCGTGATTGCCGGATATATCGACCCTCAGCAGCTTCTGAGAATCATAAGAAAGCATGGTGCGGAGAGGATTCTTTTTGGAACGGACTGTCCCTGGTCGGCACCTGAAAGCGAAATATGCATGATCGAGGAACTGCCTCTCACCGCCGGTGAAAAGGAGCTTATTTTTGCCGGAAATGCTGAAAGACTTCTGAAATTAGGATAATATTGCTATGGATGGCAGCGCATAGAGTCATGCTTTTTGTAACATAGTTGTAAAATTTATGAAAATTACCCTTTGTTAAGAAAAACTGACCAGAATAATAACACAAAACGTCACAGATTATAGTAAAATATAATTGCAAGGGGGTGGCGGAATGAAAGATATTGTTACCGAAAAGGATGTTATTGCTCAGAACGACGAATCCCAGATTATTAATGTTATCGACGAATTCGACTATTCCACCCAGCAGGAGGACTATAATAAGCACTTTATTGCCTGGAGAAAAGATAAAGAGAATCCATATGCATATAACTTCGTTCACGATAAGAAGGAGACCGTTTTTATAGAGGGTCAGGGCTTTGTTGATACTTGTGCTGCGGACGCTGAATGGAGCGTTTTGGAAAAGATCCTTTCCGTTATCGGAATCGCTATGCTTTCGCTTACTCTGATCGAGGATGTTCTTGACAAGGTCATAGTTTCGCTCCTTGATATAATGGGAGTGGATATACACTGTTCTTTCTCAAGCTCGGTGATCTACGGCGGAAGAGCTGAGGTCGTGGTGATGCTTATTCTCGTGACGGTTGCCAAATATGCGGTTCCTTTATACATAGTGCACAGCAAATTTAAAATGCCCGAAAGAGTCCGGTGTCCGCGTTCGCTGAATGACCCGGCAGAGCTTATTGCTACATTGGCTGTAACTCTGATGGGAAGCGTGATTCTCGGAGTTTTTGATGAATATATTGAGGAAACAAGAGATATCTTCACATTCTTCAAAGGCTATGACGCTGATGTTTCTGTCTGGGGACAGAATGAGTTCGTGATTTATACTATCTTTGACATCCTGATAGTCTCCATTATTTCTGAAGTTCTCTTCAGAGGCGAGATGCTCGCTGTTCTGAGACAGTTCGGCGATGCCTATGCGGTAATAGTTACGGCAATACTGACAGGACTGCTGACTCAGAACTTCTCTCTTATGCTGGGTTCAACTGTGATTGCCGCTGTTTCAGCTGTCGGCACTCTCAGAAGCGGAACGATTGCTACGGCTGTTCTGGCGAGAGTAGTGTATAAGGTATACCAGCTTGTTCTTACAATGATCGAGACCGGAGATTTCGAGGATACGGCACGAGTGCGTACGATTTATCTGGCGATAATGTTTGGCGTCGGATTTATCACCTTTGTCATTGTTTTTATTAACAAGCAGAGGCGTGAACGGACTATTTTTGCAAGCTACAATGCACACGTTTCGCTTAATAAGAAGCTGACGGGTACGGTGAAGGTTCTTCCGATGATGGCGGCAATTGCTGTATGTCTGCTTGCGGCTCTTCTGAGAGTTTTGTTTTAGGGTGTTGTGAAATTTTGCAAAAAAGACGTGTGTTTGGCTTAGTGTCAACACACCCTAGGTGAGATTATGGAGAAATATATGAAGCGAGCTCTTGAGCTTGCAGAAACAGCCTATGCTGCCGGAGAGGTTCCTGTCGGAGCTGTTGTCGTGAAAAACAGTACGGGGGAAATCGTCGGCGAGGGATATAATCTGCGTGAGGGAGCCAAAAATGCTCTTGCTCATGCGGAAATTATTGCGATCAATAATGCGTGCAGAAAGCTCGGCGGATGGAGACTGCCGGACTGCTCGATATATGTGACGCTCGAGCCGTGTCCAATGTGCTGCGGAGCTATCATAAATTCGAGGATTGATAACGTTATTTTCGGAGCGAGCGATTACAAAAGCGGTTCTGCGGTATCAGTGCAGAAAATGTTTGAGCTTCCGTATAACTGGAAGCCGAATGTGATCGCCGGAGTCATGGCTGAGGAATGTGCGGAGCTGCTTTCCCGCTTCTTCCGAGAGCTTCGTGAAAAAAGACGCTGATTTGATATTTTTAGTAACGGGCAGCTGTATGACGGCTGCTCGTACAGAAGTATTACATGTATTAATCGGGGGAAACCTTTCTAAAGAAAGGTTCTCCCCCGTACCCCTTTCCAAAGACTTTCAATCTTAATTTAAGCCCCATAGGGTACACATTAGAAAAAATACTTGATTTTTTCAGTTGCTCTTGATGTGTACCCTATGGGGCTGAAATTAAAAACTAAAAAGTTTTAGGAAAGGAGTTTGAGGATGACTCCCCACAGTGTGGGGAGATGTCAGAGAAGCTGACAGAGGGGACAGGCGACGGTTAGGAGAACCCTTTTTCAAAAGGGTTTTCCTCAATGATACACGCATATACTTCTGTACGAGCAGTCGTCGTAAGGCTGCCTATTTTGTGCAGTGACAGTATCTGCTGTCATCTGATTACAAAAAATAATCGTGAAAAAACAACGCAGAATCGGAGAAAACTCATTTTTTTCAAAAAAATCTGAAATTTTTTCAAAAAAGTGCTTGACAAATCGGATCTGATCTGCTATAATAATAAAGCAGTCAGGTGAGACTGCTGAATAAACCGAATGCGAGTGTGCTGGAATAGGCAGACAGGCACGTTTGAGGGGCGTGTGTCAATCGACGTATGGGTTCAAGTCCCATTACTCGCACCAGAAAA
>JAFTPG010000007.1 GCA_017463375.1 Ruminococcus sp.
AAACTGAAAGTTTTAGGAAAGGAGTTTGAGGATGACTCCCCACAGTGTGGGGAGATGTCAGCGAAGCTGACAGAGGGGACAGGCGACGGTTAGGAGAACCCTTTTTCAAAAGGGTTTTCCTCAATATTACATGTATATACTCCTGTACGAGCAGTCGCCTTAATAGAGCGTTCCTGTAAAATCTGAATTACTTATAAAGCGGGCCGTAGGCATCGCATGCACGGTAATCGGCGGATTCAAGCTCCTTAGTGCCGAATGCAGCCCAGGTATGCGGACGGTAGATTTCCTCGTCCTTTACATTGTGCATGGAGACAGGAATTCTCAGCATGCTTGCAAGAGTAATGAGGTCCTTTCCGATATGACCGTAAGTGAGCGAGCCGTGATTAGCTCCCCAGTTTGCCATAACCGAGTAAACATCTCTGAAAGCGCCCTCTCCCGTAAGTCTGGGAGCGAACCATGTTGTCGGCCATGTCTTGTCAGTGCGTTCGTCGAGTATTTTGTGAACCTTGTTCGGAATAACTACCGTATATCCCTCAGCAATCTGGAGGAACGGCTGATTTCCGTTGAGGATATTCAGACGGATCATAGTAACGGGCATTTCAGCCTGAGTCTTGAAGTGCGAGGAATAACCGCCGCCTCTGAAATATCCCTGATTTGCGGGACACCAGTCAGCAGCCTCAAGCATAGCGGAGATATCGTCGTCAGTAACATCCCACCATTTTTTGATAACGCCATTACCGTTTTCGTCCTTTGAGCAGCCTGTAGCGTCAAGAGCGGCAGCACCGGAGTTGATAAGATGGATGAATCCGTTTTCAGCAAGACCATCCGGTTTCCAGCCGGAAACACGCTCTACAGCGTCAGGACTCCAGTATGTACGAACATCGGCAAAAATACTTGCAGTACCTGTGAGGAGTTTTCCGAAAAGCATAGAAACACCGTTTAGACCGTCGTTTTCCGTAGCAATAGTAACAGGCTCCTTTTTGCCGTTCCAGTCAAAGCTTGAATTGAGGATAGACTCCATGAAATCACCGTTGGGCAGCCAGTCTGTCCACTGTCTCTGACCCTGGAAGCCGCCGAGAATACCGTTTCTTCCTCTGCTTTCCTCGAGCCATCCCATTTCTGCGAGCTTGGGATTTCCCTGAAGAATATCTCTTACGATGAGAGTCATCTTAACACAGAACTCCCAGTTTTCCTCTTTATGCTCAGTGTCGTGAGGGATCTTGAAGCCGAAGGGGTCGATTTTTGCATCAGCGGGAGTTTCAGTATTCACGTCCATGCCCTCGGGACATCTGAGCATAGCCCATTTGTAAGCCTTATCGTACTCATCGTGGTCGTAGATCTCAAGGTTGATGCGGCGGAGGATCTCAGTCATATCGACCCATTCTGCACGGATTCCGAGGTAATTCTGGAAGAAATCGCTGTTGCAGTAAGAACCGCCGATACCCATTGAAACGCCGCCGATATTTACATATGCCTTGTTTCTCATCTGACCTGCCGCGACAGCGCATCTTGCGAAGCGGAGGAGCTTTTCTCTTACATCCTCGGGAATGCTTCTGTCGTCAGCATCCTGAACGTCACGTCCGTAGATTGCGAAAGCGGGGAGACCTCTCTGAGCGTGAGAAGCCATAGCAGCTGCGAGATAAACAGCTCCGGGACGCTCAGTGCCGTTGAAGCCCCATACAGCCTTGATAGTGAGAGGATTCAGATCCATTGTCTCGCTTCCGTAGCACCAGCAGGGAGTTACTGAAAGCGTAGCGCATACATTCTGAGTGGAGAAGTATTCCTCGCACTTATAAGCCTCAGCGCCGCCGCCGATCGTGGACGGAGCAATGACGCACTGAACGGGAGTTCCGTCCGAGTAGAAAACATTAGCTTCAATAAGCTCCTTAGCAGCGTTAGCCATTCCCATAGTCTGAGCCTCAAGGCTCTCTCTGATACCGAACTGACGGCCGTCGATAACGGGTCTTATACCAATTTTTGGATACATAATCAAACACCTTCCGTAATTATTTTCTTGAAAATTCCGTATTCTTTATCGTAGTTTTTTGAGGGAGAAAACTCAGACAGCTTCTCTGAGTTTCGTATAATTTCAGGGATATCCTCCTGATTTTCAACAGCTCCGCATCTCAGGAGCTGGATTGCGGCATTGCCCATAACAGTGGCTTCAACAGGCCCTGCCGTTACCGGGATTCCGCAGATATCGGCAGTAAGCTCACAGAGAAGCCTGTCTCTGGTGCCTCCGCCGAGCATATAGATATTTTTGTAGCTTTTGCCTGTGCACTCGCTGATTTGCTCAAGAGCGGAACGATATGTCATAGCAAGGCTCAGGTAGATGGTTCTCATGATCTCACCCAGCGACCGAGGAACATCCTGTCCTGTTTTCTTACAGAAGCTTCGGATTCTGGACGGCATATCGCCCTGAACTGAGAATTCTTCAGCGTCGGGGTTAATGAATGCCGTAAAATCACTGCATTCACGGGCAGCAGCTTCAAGCTCAGCGTAGGAGTACTCCTCGCCCTTTGCTTCTAAGAAAGCCTTGGTTTCCTGAACGAGCCACAGACCTGTGATATTTTTGAGGAAAGTAATCTTTCCGCCGAAGCCGACCTCGTTAGTGACATTGAGTTCGGCAGCTTTTGGAGTCATCAGCGGCTTGCCGAGAACTGTACCAAAGAGCGACCATGTACCGCAGCTGAGGAAAATGAAGTCCTCCTCCTTTGCAGGAGCTGCAAAAGCGGCGCACTGGGTATCATGTCCGCATACGGCGATGACCTCCGACTGAGGGATATTAAGCTCCTCACACAGCTCAGGAGAGAGCATACCCTTGCTCTCGCCGGGCTTGACGATTTCCGGAAAGAGCCTTCTCGGGAGTCCGAGCGCAGAAATAGTCTCGTCCGACCAGTCAAGAGAGCTCGGGTCGAAAAGCTGAGTAGTACTTGCGATTGAAAGCTCAGCCGAGATCTCCCCCGTGAGCATATATGCGAGCAGATCGGGAGTCGGCAGGAGAGCAGCTCCGTGTTCCAGAATATACGGGCGGAGCTTTTTCTCTGCAAGCAGCTGGAAAGCCGTATTGATCTCCATGATCTGATTGCCGGTAAGCTCATAGAGCTTATCGAGAGGGATCAGTCTCTGCGCTTCGCCGATCATACCCGAGGTACGCTTGTCACGGTACTGAACGGGATTGCTCATGAGATAGCCGTTTTCGTCTATGATACCATAATCCACGCCCCATGTATCAATACCGAGACTTTCAAAGCCTCCTGCCTTGTCAGCCTTGACAAGACCAGTTCTGATTTCATTGAACAGCGAGAGAATGTCCCAGTAAAGAGTGCCGTTCACTGAGATACTGCGGTTTTTGAAGCGGTGAACCTCGTTGAGAGAGATTTTTCTGCCGTCGAATTCTGCCAGCATGGCACGTCCGCCCGAAGCTCCGAAATCGAAGCATAACACACGGCGGCTCATGCCTTGACAACTCCTTTTTTCAGCAGGATATTGGCATATATCGCAGTTTCGCCTGTAGCGATGACAGCATAGGCCTTCTTTGCACGCTCATAGAAATCGAAGCGTTCGATGAATTCGATTTTGCAGTTTTCCGGCTCATGCCTGCTGATAATGGACTTGTAATCGTCCCAGATGGTGGGATTCACGTTATCGCCCGGAACAACGGACATAAGAGCCACGGGCTTTTCGGTATATGTATCGAGAGGGAAAAATTTCATAACTGCATCGAGAATCTTCGGAACGCCGTGACCGTCGAGACGGACAAGTCTCTGAGCGACAGCAGAAGAGGGGAAGTTGCCGTCAGCAATAACGATTTCGTCGCCGTGACCCATTTCCATGAGGATTTTCAGAAGCTCCGGTGAGAGGATAGAGGGAATTCCTTTAAGCATGGCAGCCTCCTTATTTATTGTATTTTTTATAGCCGGGGTGCTTACCTGTAACGCCGTACTGAGCACGCATATTGCAGAGACGGTCGATATTTTCACGGGAAATCTCCTGAGCTCCGCCGAGAAGGTGAGCTGTGAGACTGATCTTAGCAAAAAGCTCGAGAGTTTCCATGCGGTAGTAAGCGGTAATGAGGTCTGCTCCGACAGTGAGCGCACCGTGATTCTGAAGAAGCATAACGTCGTGCTCCTGAAGATAGGGAGCGATAGCCTCGGGAACTTCATTTGTGGAGGGAGTTCCATAGGGAGTAACGGGAACTGAACCGATAGCAATAACGGATTCGATCATCGTGTACTCGTCAAGAGCCTTGTTAGCGACAGCATAGCCCGTAGCCGTCGGCGGATGAGCATGGAGGACAGCTCCGACGTCGGGGCGTTCCTGATAGCATTTGAGGTGCATTTTGATTTCCGAAGAGGGACGTCTGCCATCGGAGGCTTCAAGAACCTCGCCCCTGTCGTTGATTAAAACGAGCATTTCGGGAGTGATGAAGCTCTTGCTCACGCCCGTGGGAGTAGCGAGAATCGTGCCGTCCTCCAGCTTGACTGAGACATTGCCGTCGTTGGCGGCAACCCAGCCGAGCTGCCACATTTTATGGCAGACATCGCACATCTGGTCTTTGATCTGATTTATATTCATAGGTAAACTCCAACCGCAGAGAGGGCTGCGGCACCGCATTTACGGCATGCGGAGAGCCGATTTATACCATTTTATTATACAATTTTTCCGACAAGAAATCCAGTACTTTTGATATTTTTTCACAAATTTATCCAAAAGAATTTTCTCTTTGGAAACAACATGCTGTGGCAGACCCTGATTTCTGCGAATATAATACAAAAATGAGTTCGGAGGAATATTATGGACAATGTAATAGTTACATCAGTACTGATACTTGCGGTGATAGCCGTAATTGAGGGAGTAAGTCTGTTTTACAAGTCGTCACGGAGAGTGAAGAAGCTTGCGTTTGCAGCGGTAGTGCCTGTATTTCCGGATGATGACGATCTGCGGGAAAGACTGGAATATCTCGGGGATAAGCTTTCGGGCGGTTCGTACTATATAGAGGAAATAATTATCATAAACTACGGCGCAACCATAGAACAGCTGGAGATCTGCGGGAGATTCTGCTATGAGAACCGCAATGCCATTCTGACCGACCCTGCCAGCCTTGAAAAAATATTGTCGAAAACGTTTGCAATTGAGCGCAAAACATAGTATAATATAAAATGAATGAATATTGATAAAAGGAGGATGTTCCATGGAGCACGATATACTTCATATAGAAGGCACGGTTGAAAATGTGCTGTATAAAAACGAGGCAAACGGATATATTGTGCTCGACCTCGATGCAGGCGGTGAGCTTATCACGGTTGTCGGCGAGCTTGGCGAAATCGAGAGCGGCGAGGGACTCATTCTTGAGGGAAAATATGTGACACATCATAAGTTCGGAACTCAGTTTCAGGCTGAGTACTGCGAACGAAAGCTTCCCGATACTGTTGTGAATATCGAGAAATATCTCTCATCGGGAGCTATCAAAGGAATCGGACCCTCTCTTGCAAAGAGGATAGTAAATGTATTCGGCGAGAAAACTCTCGATATAATGGAAAACGACCCGTACAGACTCAGGGAGATAAAGGGGATATCCGCAAAGAAATGCGAGGAGATTGCCGCTGAGGCAAAGAAGCTGTTCTCCCTGCGCTGTATCATGTCGTATCTGTCGCAGTACGAGATAAAATCCCAGTTTGCAATGAAAACCTACCAGAAGTTCGGCGAGCACGCAATGGAGCTTGTACAGTCGAATCCGTATATACTCTGCGGCGATTCGATAGAGCTTGACTTCAGAAAAGCGGACGTTATTGCTCACGATATGCGGATTGAGAAGAATTCCGACAAGCGTGTGATTGCGGGAATGCAGTATGTTCTGAAAATGAACACTACGCTCGGACATTCCTGCCTGCCGCTGAGTACGCTCCTTGAAAAGACCACTCTTGCGTTGAATGTGGGAGAAAGTGATTTCTACAGCTCGTACAATATTGCTCTTGAGGAGAACGAGCTGTTCGAGTATATAAAAAATGAACGTGAATACGTCTATCTGCCCGATTATTATTATGCGGAGCAGTATATTGCCGACCGTATAAAGCTTCTGCGTGACTTTACCTCGCCCGAGGATTTTGATTTCAGTGCGATGATAGACATTGAGGAAGAGGAACATAAAATCAGGTACGAAACACTCCAGCGTCAGGCAATAACATCGGCTCTGTCAAAGGGACTGATGATTATGACCGGAGGTCCCGGAACAGGAAAAACAACGACTCTCAATGCAATAATCTCCATTTTCGAGAAGCAGGGTTTTAACGTAATGCTTGCGGCTCCGACGGGACGTGCGGCAAAGAGAATGTCCGACCTCACGGGCTGTGAAGCAAAGACGATTCATCGTCTGCTGGAGGTGGAGTATAATACAGGCGGCAGGCTCAGATTCAAGCACAATGAGAATAATCCTCTTGACTGCGACGTACTCATAATAGATGAGATGTCCATGGTTGACGTTATGCTTTTCGAGAGTATGCTGAGAGCTGTGCGGCTGGGCTGCAAGCTTATCATGGTCGGGGACAGCGACCAGCTTCCGTCGGTGGGAGCGGGAAATCTCCTACGTGACATCATCGACAGCAGAATGATTACCGTAATCGAGCTGAAAGAGATTTTCAGACAGGCTCGTGAGAGCTGTATCGTAACGAATGCACATAAGATAGTTTCGGGAGAATATCCTGATCTGACGCAGAAAAACAACGACTTCTTCTTCTTTAAGCGTGACGATTACGACAAGGCAGTAAAGCTGATTGTGGAGCTTGCAAAAACGAGACTTCCGAATGCCTACGGTTACTCTCCGACGGAGAATATCCAGATTCTAACGCCCTCACGAAAGGGTACGCTGGGAACGGTTGAGCTTAACAAAATCCTGCAAAAGGAGCTTAATCCTCCCGACGGCTCAAAGCCTGAGCATAAGAGCTATCTGTATACATTCCGTGTGGGCGACAAGGTAATGCAGACGAAAAATAACTACGATATAGTGTGGCGCAGGGACGACGAGCAGGGTACGGGAATCTTCAACGGCGATATCGGCAGGATAGTAAACATCAACAAGCCGGCAATGACAGCTGTAATTGAATTTGACGGCAGAGTGGCTTCGTATCCTTTTGAACTGCTTGCACAGGTGGAGCTTGCCTATGCGATAACAGTTCACAAGAGTCAGGGCTGCGAGTTTGACGCGGTGATTATGCCGATTCTCGGAGGCTTCGAGAAGCTTTACTACAGGAATCTTCTGTACACTGCCGTTACCAGAGCGAAAAAGCTTCTGATACTGATTGGCTCGGAGGCTAAAATAAACAGCATGGTTGACAACAACCGCAGGACAAGACGTTATACCTGTCTGAGGAGTATGCTTGCGGAAACAGGAAAAAGCAGAAACGATTTGTTTGAGAATCTGCTGATAAGTGAAGATAGAGAAAGAGAGGATACGGAAAATGGCTAATACTGATATCGGAATAGATTTAGGCACTTCCAATATAAGAATGACAATGGGCAATAAGGGAGTGGTTCTCAGCGAGCCGTCCGTTATTGCGTACAATACAAGAACAGACAGAATCCTTGCGGTCGGCAAGGAGGCTTACGAGATGATAGGCAAGAATCCAGAGTATATAGCTGTAGTCAAGCCCATAAGCGACGGAGTAATTTCCGACGACGACCTTGCTCACAGTATGATTCGTGAGTTTATATTAAAGGTAACGGGACATCAGCTTCTGAAGCCGAGAATAGTTATATGCGTACCGTCGTTCATCACGGAAATCGAGAGCAGAGCTGTTGTTGAGGCGGCAAGAAGCGCAGGCTCACGTCAGGTTTACCTCATTCAGGAGCCTATTGCCGCTATGATTGGCGCAGGAGTAAATATCAGCAAGGCAAGAGGTCATATGATAGTAGATATCGGCGGAGGAACTACCGATGTCGCAATTGTTTCAATGAACGGAGTTGTAACCTCCCACTCGATCAAGACTGCCGGAAATACGATCGACAGGTCGATTATCAAGTACATACAGAATAAGTACAAGCTCCTTATCGGCGAAAGAACTGCCGAGCGTGTCAAAATCGAGCTGTGCAATCTCTATGACCCCAGCGATGAGACGACTGTTCCTGTCAAGGGAAGAAGCCTGCTTAAAGGACTTCCGGCTCAGATAGATTTCAGCGAAACAGAGCTTTTTGAGGCTATCGAGGACGATACCTTTGCAATAATGGAGGCGATCAGAAAGGTTCTCGAAGACGCTCCGCCTGAGCTGGTGGGTGATATCTATGACAATGGTCTGATTCTTACCGGCGGAGGTTCACTGCTCGGCGGACTGACTCAGCTTATCAAGCGAACTCTCGGAATCAACTGCAATATCGCCAAGGACGCTATTAACTGCGTTGCCAAGGGAACGGGAATGGCTTTCGATAAGACGACTACGCTCCTCGACGGCTTCGAGCATGCGCCTGTCAGTCAGTATAAATAATTGGATGAATCAGATGAAATGATATTAAGTCTCCCTGAGGTAATTCTCAGGGAGATTATTTGTTATTCGTTTTCCGACTTGTCTCTCTGCTGATAAGGCGAATGAGCTTGAACAGAAGAATTTGCCGTATAGAGGACTTGACAATTCGGGTGGAAGCGGTATAATAGAAACAGAGAGTGATACTATGACACTCGAAAATCAGAGATATGGCAGAAATAAGGATACTCTTGTAAATAAAACATATACTGACGGTGGAGAGTATCGACGAAAGTTTGAT
>JAFTPG010000091.1 GCA_017463375.1 Ruminococcus sp.
GTTGTTCCGACATTTGACCACCAAACCTGAATCTGCGCTGTAGTCAGCTCTGTAGGAATTTCCAAGATATCAACAGTGATCTCAGCTGTACCGTCTGAGGAGACAGTGCCGCTCCAGTTGATATTTATCCAATCCTCTTCACTTGTGCCGTAGCCTACGCCGCCGCCGATGCTTGAACCGGGCTGACCCTCGATTGTGAATACAAGCGAAGCCTCAGCAGTTGTTCTGTCGGAGAGGTCTATGTCGTAAATAAGAGTCTCGAAAGTGAAATCCTCGTCAGGAGCTGTTGTAGGCTCTGTAGTAGGCTCAGTAGTAGTTGTGGGCTGCTCAGAGGGCTCAGTTGTAGGCTCTGTAGAGGGTTCTGTAGTAGGCTGTGTTGAGGGCTCGATAACCTCAGCAGCACCGATGATGGAAACCTTTGTGATTGTAGTCTGACCCATTGTCATACAGCAGAGCCATGCCGGATCTGTTGAGGATGTCCATGCAGCTGCGATATCCTCATAAGCGTAATAAGCGATGCCTGCATCCTTGTCGATGGTATAAGGATTAACCTGAGTCCAGCCGCTCCATGAGCTGTCCATAAAGCATGCGATAGGAGCGTCGCCTGTGAACTGAACAGCGATTTCCTTGCCGGGCATCTCGCTCCAGTTAATAGCGAAATTGCTTGAACAATTTCCGCCTGTAACAGAAGCGTCTATTGACTGTGATGAAGAAGAGAGAACCTCGCCTGAATCAATTGAATCATGAACATACTCAGGGCCCTTGCCTTCGCTGCCCCAAACGATAGAGTCATCAGCGAGAACTTCCATCATAGTGTCAACAACCTGAACGGAATCATCATACCACTCATAGGTATCACGGTTGATATAGTCATGACACTCAGCAGGGTCAGAGTTGCCTCTTGCGTCGTTATCCCAGAGAACGCAGGGGATACCGTACTTCTTTGCAGTTGAGATATAGCACTCAGCCCATTCGCAGCGAGCCTCAGTATTATTGTAGTTTGAAGCACTGAACTCACCGATAACTACAGGGATGTCCTCCTCAATAAATGTTGAACGTACTCCCTCAAGGATAGATTTAAGCTCATTTTCATAAGCGTCTGTAAATGTGCTGTGATCTGCAACTTTAGCGTCCATTGTAAAGCCGTAAGGAGAATATGCGTGAACTGAAACAGCTACATAGTCATCATCAGGAACTACGACCTTTGACATCATTGTTACATCGCTTGAAGCGCAGTAACCCGGAATCATAAGCAGACGTGTATCAGCATAAGGTGAATCGTCGTTTCTGATAAGCTCTACAAAGTCAGCATTGAGCTGATTGATAGTATCAACCTCGCTCTGGAGAGGACCCCACCATTCATGGTCAGTTCCAACAGCTCTGGGCTCGTTCATGCACTCGAAAATGAGACGCTGGTCGTAATCCTTGAACTCGTCGGCAATCTGCTGCCAGATATCGAGGAGCTTTACCTTCATCTCGTCGTAAGCAGTACCGAGATCTGCACGGTTTACCCAATCCTCGTGGTGGAGGTTAAGGATAACGTACATGTCATTGTTGTAGCAGTAGTCAACTACCTCGTGAACACGAGCCATCCATGCGGGGTCGATATTATTGTTCTCATCGAGGTGCTGGTACCAGGTAGTGGGGATTCTTACGGTATTGAAGCCCTTTGCCTTGATAGCGTCCATAAGCTCCTGAGTAGCCTTGGGGTTGCCCCATGCAGTTTCGCTGTCAACGGTAGCAGTGCTGCCGCTTACAGTACTGTCGAGTGAGTTTCCGTAGTTCCAGCCGATCTTCATATCCTGAGTGATCTGGAAAGCGGTGAGAGTTCCGGCAGCAGATACCTCATCCTCAGATGTCGGAACAAGTCTGAATGCAGAAATCATGCATGCTGCTGCGGCAGAAACGCTCAGAATGCGTTTGAAATTGCCTTTGTTAAACATAGTTAATTCCCTCCCATAAATTCTCCCGTATGCCTTAACGGGAATAGAGCGGCTTCCGGAGCCAGTGCAGGAGCTCTGAAAGAAGTCACTTTTTATACATTATACATTGTATCACAACAACCATATAATGTCAATAAATTTTGTACAATATATCCATGTCCGAAACATAGAAAAAGCGCTCCTGTTTTTGGTGATTATGCAACAAAAACGGGAGCATGTACTTAAATATGCTGTTTTATGTAGGGAAGAACCTCGCTTTTTTCGATTCCGAGAACGTAGGCAAATTCATCGTAGAGCAGATTTTCAGCCGATTTGAGAAAATTCTCATCGGCAGCATGGAGCTTCTTTTTACGCTCACGGCAGTTCTGCTGATGGATGTAGAGAGTCTTGATGAGCTTCACCAGCTCGTGGCGGTCACCGTTTTTGAGAATTTTGCGGTATTCCTCACGACGGAGGAATTCATCCTCTATCCAGATGAAATTTTCGTCAGGCATAACGCGGATCAGCTCGTCGATCTCCTCACGCGAGAGGATCCTTCGCATCTGAGCGGTGAGATTCTCATTGTTCACGGGAACATAGAACGTATTTTTATTGTCGCTTACAGGGCGGAGGACGTAATATTCGGCAGGCTCTCCGCTGAAGTCCCGAACGGCTATTTCATCAATTCTGCATACTCCGCAGTGAGAGTAGATAACGGTATCGTTTACATTATACATTTTCTTACCTCCAAACAAAAAACGTGCAGAACTACTCAACAGGACTTACGTTCCGCCAAGCAAACTACACGTTGACATATAACAATTATAACATATTTTCAGGAGAAATGTCATAGGCAAACTGTACAAAAACATCGGTAATTATTTGTAACTCTGCAACTATCCGGCGTAAAGCATGAAAAAAGCGCCCCCGAAATGGGAGCGCCGTATGTTCAAAAGACATATTAGCAATCTGAGTCATTCCGACTCACACGCAAAAACGCAGCTATAATTAAGCGTTGAGCTTCTTAGCGAGCTGAGACTTCTTTCTTGCAGCAGCATTCTTGTGCATAAGACCCTTAGCGCAAGCCTGATCAACTCTCTTGATAGCAACCTTGATAGCCTCTGCCTTATCAGCAGCACCTGTTGCACAAGCAGTATCAGCCTTCTTGAGGATAGTCTTGAGATTGGACTTTCTAGCCTTGTTAGCAGCAGCCTTAGTCTGGTTAACCTTAACTCTCTTCTTAGCGGATTTAATGTTCGGCATTTCGTTACACCTCCTTGAAACTGGCGCAGTCATAATTTACCTTAAATAAATGACTGCAATATAGGAATAATAGAAGCATACATTGGGATGTATGCGACAGCAGACGCAACGAACGCCTGCAATTGCAGATTTCTCTGCACTGAGACATTAATAATTGTACCATTTTCTGTTGATTTTTGCAATAGGCAAAATAAAAGTATTACAACAAAATTTTGTCCACTATTTGAAGCAATATGCACAAATTTAGAAAAAACGAGGTGTTATATGGAATTCAGAACAGATCTGGCGGTGGAGAGAGTCGCCTCTGCACGGCTGGTTGAAAAGGGAATACGTCAGACTAAGCGCGGAAAAGCGTTCCGCATAACCGAAATTGAAATTGACGACGACAGCCATATCAGGACTATCGGCAAGGGCAAGGGCAGATATATCACGCTTGAAGGAAACAGTCTGAGCAAGTTCTCCGACGAATACGAGGACATGACGATGGAGTTCGCTGACGAGCTGAAAAAGCTCGTTCCCGATGGCGAGATCCTTGTTGTCGGACTCGGAAACAACGACATCACTCCCGACGCTCTCGGACCTCAGGTTGCGGCTAAGGTACTTGCGACCCGTCATCTCAGGGACGAGCTTGACAGCCAGGAGGAAGCCTTTCTGACCTCTCTGCGGCGTGTGAGCGTCTTTGCGGGCGGAGTCCTCGGGCAGACGGGTATTGAAACTGCGGAGATCGTCAAGGCGATATGCCGTGAGCTGAAGCCTACTGGAATTATTGCAGTAGACGCGCTGGCGTGCTCGGATATAAGCCGTCTCGGCACAACGATTCAGCTGTCGGATTCGGGAATCTCTCCCGGAAGCGGAGTTTCAAACGCCCGGAAGGAGCTCTCCGAGAAGCTCTTCGGCGTGCCTGTGATAGCGGTGGGAGTTCCCACGGTCGTGGATATGCACACTATCGTCAGAAGCCTTACAGGCGGCTCTCCGAGGGGAAATCTGCCGAATATGATGGTGACTCCGAGGGATGTGGACAGGCTGACGGAAAGAGCTTCACAGCTGATAGCATACGGGATAAATCTTGCGCTTCAGCCGAGTCTCACATTTGAGGATGTGAGGGGATTATTCTAAAGGCGCCGCAGGCAGAATAAAGTTCAATCGGGCGGATGATATCCGCCCCTACAGATACATCAGCTTCAATTTCACAGCATGACAAAAAGGGCGCACAATAAAATGTGCGCCCTGAGTTCAGATTATTCCCTGACATAAACAGCAGTAATTTCTGCGATAAAAGCTCTGTGATACGGGTCGGACGAGTAGAATTTTTCAGTAAGATTGTCATCCGAGATAAAGGACTCAGCCTTCATATCATAGCTGTAGAGCTTTTTGCAGACGAGAACCATATCAGCCTCCTCGAAGCCTGTGCATCCGTCAAGAGCAGCGGGAGTAATACCGGCTTCCTTAGCCTTGTCGCAGTCTCTGCCCGAGTGAGAGCCGCAGAACGAGAGTGCCTGTCTGTACTGCTCACCGAAGAAAGAAGCTGTGAAATACTCGTTATTCTCAACGAATTCAAAGGTATAGCGGTTAGGTCTGATATAGCAGGTGAGGACATCCTTGTTCCAGAGAACACCGAGCTGTCCCCATGAAGCGGTCATAGTGTTATAGTTGTCGGAACTTCCTCCTGTAAGAAGCATCCAGTCCTTGCCGATAAGCTTGAACGGATTGAAGCTAAGCTCTGATAGCTGTACTTTTTTAAAGCTCATGATAATTCATCCTTTCAGAATTGATATAAATTTATATTCCCCCAAAGTCCGGATTATCACAAGCCGGGCACAGTTAAACTCTTCTCAGAGCCGCCTTATAGCGCAGTCTGAGCTTGTCGGTTATGAGAGCGATAAACTCGGAATTGGTGGGCTTGCCTTTTCCGGTATCGACCGTATATCCGAAAAAGGAATTGAGCGTATCAACGTTTCCTCTGTCCCATGCAATTTCGATAGCGTGACGGATAGCTCTTTCGACTCTCGAGGAGGTAGTGTCATAGATTCCCGCAACAGTCGGATAGAGAAGCTTTGTAACGCTGTCGAGAAGATTCTTGTCCTCGATGGAATAGAGAATAGCCGTTCTCAGGTAATGGTAGCCCTTGATATGAGCCGGAACGCCCAGCTGATGGATAATATCGGTAACGACGATCTCCATATCATCGCTGTAGCCTGCCGCCTTGTCCCCTACAGAGGAATTGATCGCACTGAGCAGATCCTCTGCGCTGTACGGACGAAGCAGGAATCGGGCTGCGCCGTTTTCCATGACCTGACGTTCAATGAATTCGTTGTCGTATGCCGAAGTGATGATGAAAACAGGACATTTTCCTCCCAGCTCACGGGCACGCTTCATAAGAGTTACAGCGTCGCCGTTCTGAGCCGAAATATCAAGCACTGCGACATCAGGCGGATCGTTCTTGATGGAATCGAGGATCACGCTGCAATCTTTTCTTCTTGTATATGCATACAGTCCTCTTTCACGGAGCTTATTCGCTATGCTTACTCCGCTTTCCGCAGAATCATCGCCAATAAGTACTTTTATTTTGTTGTTCATTTTTTTGAACCTCCTTTGTTCTACAATTCTATCTTAACACAGATAATCAGCAGTTTTCAATAACTTTTTTTCTGATTTAAGGTATTATACAATTGGAATCAGTCCAAAAAAAGAGCCTGAAAAATAACGTGTCGAAATCCTACCTATTCAGTCTGTATTTGCAGAGGAAGCCCAAAACTCTATTTTTATGCTGCTGCGGCAGCTTTTTTCATCTCAACATTCCTGATATGCTTTCTGATCTTCTTGAGAATAACAGCTGCAACGACCTCGAAAGCTCCCGTACAAGCCGCTACAGCAGCCAAAGGAAGCAGCAGCTTAGCGCAGATATACGCAGCCGCAGTTCCTGCATTGAGTGCGGCAAAAGCAGAACCGATAATGAATACTACTGAAGGTATAAAGAACAGCAGTCCTGCCAGAATCATAATATTGCTGATATATCCGAGAACGTGCTTATTTCTCTTATCGAGCACGATTGCGATCCATATAAAGAGAACTACTACGATAGCCAGAACTATACCGATAGTAATAAATGAGAAAATCAGGTTCAAATTGTGTACATTGAAGCCGATTTCATCGCTCCACTCAGAAACGGAAAGCTTCTCGTCGAAATTGTCGTTCAGGAGTCCCTGACGGATGAGATCGTAGTCTCCCTGAGACATATTGTAATAAAGCTCTGTTGAAAAGACATTCTTATTTTCCTCAAGGAATCCGACAACATCCTTTGCAGTGAGCGACGGGTCGCCTGACTGCGAACCATCAACTATGTAAGCTGCATAGCCCTCGAGCGTCTCAGCGAGGAACTCCTTGGCATTTGAGTTAATGAGGATACCTCTGATATCCTTGACCTCAGCCTTGCTTTTTCTTATGAACGAGCTGTCCAGATTATTATAGATGTACTCAGCAACAGTCTCGCCGCTCTCAAGCGTCGAATCGAGGAGAGTCTCCATGCTCATGGACTCGGCGGAGCTTTTAACGATATCGCTGCTGAAGCCGATTCTCGAGCTGAGGACAAGGTTGAAGAGCATAAGGAAAATAAACGCAAAAACAGCAATAATCGAAGCTCCGAGGAATCTTCCTGCGCCGACCTTCTTCGGGGTCTGAGGATCCGGCTGAATCTCCTGTGCAGGGGGAGTCTGTGTGAAAACAGCCTCGGAAGCATTATCTGAATCTGTATGTACATCTTCTGAATCCGTCACGGGAGCTGTCTGATTCTCGGCAGAAGCTGAATTATCGTTTGCCGCCTCCTCCTGCTGTTCGAGCTTTGCGCCGCACTCGGTGCAGAACATCACGTTATCGGGCAGCTGAGCGCTGCAATTTTTACAAATCATAGTGAAAAAACCTCCTGAAAGCGCTAAGCGCATAATATGATTTTATTATATATTAAAAATAGTGCCGTGTCAATGGAAACGGGTCGAAAATACGGTGACAGGAATATGTAAGGCGGCAGCAAACCGCCCGTGAGGAAGCTATCTTCCGGTAGTATTCTCATGAGTACCGGAGGTATTATCCTCTCTGCCTGTCAGACCGTCAGCTATATCGCCTGCCGCGTCGCCGACGCCGTGAACTATGTCCTCACCTGCTGATTCTACGCCGTCAATAACATCGCTCACATAATCTCCAGCGGCATTATTACTCCCGGTTTCGTCCATAACGGAGTTATGGCGGTCATTGTTATCGCTGTTTGTCTCATCTCTTTTATCGCTGTCTCTGTAATCGGTCGTATCTGAAACGGAAGAATCCCTGATTTCCTCGGACGAGGAGTCTTTATCCCTGCCGCCGCAGCTTGTGAACGAGATACACATCATCATCATAGCAGCGCTTACAGCCAAGAGCTTTTTCATATTTATCAATCCTTTACATTCGATTTTTATTGCGGACGAGTTTTCCACAATGTAAGTTTATTATTCTCAGGTTTTCCCCTTTTATCCACAAAAGTTTTCAACTTTTTCAAGCTGTCAGAATATGGATATTCCGGGCAATTCCACACTTTCCACAAAGTTTTCAACACTTGTCCACGGAATATCTCAACACCGCTTTCAACAGGATGTGGAAAACGTTGAAGGAAATTGTGGAAAGAATTCCGGGATTATATGGAGAATATTGCAGGATCCAAATGCAGATTATCGTATAAAAACAAAAAACCGCAGCTTTTACACTGCGGTTTTCTGCGGACATCAGAGGTCTGACATCCATAGGAAAGAAAGGATAATTATGAAAAATTGCAACTTTATCAGTTAACAATTGTCTTTTCTGTTTCCTTATCAAAGAGGTGGATTCTGTTGGGATCAAGAGCAACCTTGATTTCATCCTGCGGCTTAGCAGTTGAACGAGGGCTAACTCTTGCTGTGAGAGGCATACCCTCGCAGAGGAGGTAAAGATATGTCTCAGCACCCATCATCTCTGTGATTTCTACTGTTGTATCAATGATACCTGTTGTAGCATTTGAAAGGAACATTTCCTCATCGTGGATGTTCTCAGGACGGATACCGAGGATGATCTCCTTGCCTACATACTTAGGAAGGTCGGAATTAACCTTAGAATCCGGAACAACGATTGTATACTTCTTGCCTCTTGAAGTCTTAGTATCTTCAGAGCCGAACTCAACAACATACTTGCCGTTTTCCTGCTTGAGAACAGCGTCGATGAAGTTCATCTGAGGAGAACCAAGGAAGCCTGCAACGAACTTGTTTGCGGGATTCTCATAGAGGTTCTGAGGAGTATCAACCTGCTGAACAAAACCGTCCTTCATACAAACGATTCTGTCACCCATTGTCATAGCCTCTGTCTGGTCATGAGTTACATAGATAAATGTAGTACCGAGCTTCTTGTGGATCTTAGAGATCTCGGTTCTCATCTGAGCACGGAGCTTAGCGTCGAGGTTTGAAAGAGGCTCGTCAAGAAGGAATACCTGAGGTGAACGAACGATAGCACGGCCGAGAGCAACTCTCTGACGCTGACCACCGGACATAGCCTTAGGCTTTCTGTCGAGGAGGTGTGAAAGGTCGAGAATCTTAGCAGCCTCGTTTACCTTTCTCTCGATTTCATCCTTAGGAACTTTTCTGAGCTTGAGACCAAATGCCATGTTCTCAAATACTGTCATATGAGGATAGAGAGCGTAGTTCTGGAAAACCATCGCAATATCTCTGTCCTTAGGAGCGATATCGTTTACAAGACGGTCGCCGATGTAAAGCTCGCCCTCGGAGATCTCCTCAAGACCAGCGATCATACGGAGTGTAGTTGACTTTCCGCATCCGGAAGGTCCTACAAGTACGATAAATTCCTTATCTTTAATTTCTAAGTTAACGTCTGTAACAGCAACAACGCCACCGGGATATTTCTTATAAATGCCTTTAAGTGTTAAGCCTGCCATTATTCCAGTCCTCCAGTTCAAATATTCTTGCCGATAAATGCATACTACTATCAGCGATATTAATATAATACCAAATTTTTCGGAATTTTGCAAGATGCTAAATTGCCAAAGTTATATTTATTTGTTTATTACAATTGCCGAAAAAATGACGGAAAAATCACGGCAAAAAGAGTCAAAATCGAGGGGCTTCGTCAAGTTTTCAACATCTTTGTGCAATAATTCCATACACTGTCCGATTCCCAGTTTTTCGGGCAAAACGAGTCCTCCGAGGGAAACTCGCATCAAAAACTCGACATGATTGCCCACGGCGGCAAACATTCTTTTAACCTGATGATATTTGCCTTCAAAAAGCTCGATAAATGCCAGTTTATCGCAGTTTTCCACAGGTTTCACCCTAGCCGGAAGGCACTGCTCACCGCTGGACAGGGTGATGCCCTCGCCGAACAAATTAATATATTTAATTTCAAAGGGTCTGTCAAGTTTCACAATATAGATTTTCGGGATGTGGCTCTTGGGAGACAGAATCCTGTGTGCAAGCTCGCCGTCATCAGTCAGCAGAAGCGCTCCGAGAGAGTCCTTGTCGAGTCTGCCTGCCGGAAACATACCCTTTGTGCGAAGCTCGGGCGGAACAAGCTCCATAACCGTCTGACCGTCCTTCGGGTCGGTCGAGCAGACATATCCATCCGGCTTGTTCAGCAGAACATAGGTATGCTCACGGAAGATTATATCCTTCCCCTGAACAGTAATCCTCTGGACTTCGGGATCTATCTTTACATCGGACGTCCTTGCAGGGCTTCCGTCCACCCTGATTTCTCCTTTTTTCACGAGAGCCTTGATCTGACTGCGTGAGAATTCCGTACGTTCGGCGACAAATTTATCGAGTCTTATCTGATTCATATTATTCCTTTCGGGGCATATTGGTTTCAGTGGGTGAATATCGTTGTAGGGGCGACCCGTGCGGTCGCCCGCAGGCTATGTGATCTCAGCACGGGCGACCGCAAGGGTCGCCCCTACGGGAGCAAAATATTCTATCTTAAAATTCAATTAGCGGAGGGTATGTATATGAGAAAGAAAACAAAGCTGATTCTTGCGGCAGGAGCTGTACTGACAACAGCAGTCATCCTTATGCCGAAAAAGGAGAGTCCCCTGAGAGTTCCCGAGAGCGCACCGACAGCGGCTGCAAGCGTTTCCGACAGGATCGGATACTTCGCCTCACACGGCTGGGAGGTAGAGGAGATTTGCAGTAAAAACATCACGATTCCCGAGGATTTCTCGGCTGTCTACGAGGAGTATGCCGCTTTGCAGGATAAGCAGGGAATGCCGCTTCGTGAGTATGCTGGGCGCAATGCACAGCTCTATGTATACGAGGTAAAAAATTACAGCCCCGAAAGCAGAAAGCTGCTTGCAGAGCTGCTTGTGTGCGACGGAACTGCCGTAGCCTCAATGGTATACAGCGAGGACGGGCAGAGTCTTAAAATGGCAGTAAGCTGATTCTCAGAAAATCTGAATCAGGCTTCCTACAAAGGGGATTCTTACAGCCTTGCCTGCGTAAGCCGACATCATCAGAAGAATTGCGACAACGAGAATGGCAAGACCTATAACTGCATTGAGGATCGCACCGAGAATCGGGATAATTCCGATAATTGCCATAACGATGCCGACAACAACTCCGACAACAAGCCATGAAAGGATCTGATTCGCATGGAATCGGCAGTAAGCTGAATTACTGTTCATTATAATTGGCAGGAAGAAAAGAATCGGAAGGAAATAGCAGATCGTAACGATGAGCTTATTGTCTTCAACATCTTTGCTGTCAAAGGTGCTCTGTGCGGTTGTGTCGTTAAAAATGTCAAGAAAATTCATGGATGATACCTCCGGTAAAATAATATTTTCAGACCTGCCTGTTTTCGTACGGCTAGTCTGTCTGAAGCATGATATCGGCATCGCAGTCTCTGTTTTCAAGCTCGCTTATCGCAGCGACAAAGCTTGTGACGTCGGTGAAGTCCTTGTACACCGAAGCAAATCTGATATAGGAAACAGGGTCGATGCTTCTAAGCTTATTGAGGATAAGCTCGCCGATTTCCTCTGAACGAGCCACGGTTTTAAGAGCGTTTGCGTAATAATTCTCAATAAAATCGGCAATTTCCGAGACCTGGTCAATGGTGACGGGTCTCTTTTTTATAGCGGTAAAGATACCCTTTATGAGCTTGCTGCGGTCGAACGGCTCAAACGTTCCGTCACGCTTTTCGACCATGAGCAGCGGCTTTTCAATTGATTCGTATGTAGTAAATCTTGCATGGCACTTGATGCATTCTCTGCGGCGGCGGATCTTTTCGTCAGCCGGACGTGAATCGACAACCTTTGAATCATCAAATCCGCAGTAGGGACATTTCATATATACTCCGATCCTCCCAAGGAATCAGCCGAGGGATTCAATAATTCTGTTCAGCACATTGAAGCTTGTGACGAGGTCGCTTATACCCCGGAATCCGCTTCTGTAGAGTTCAAGGACGGCACCGCATTCCGGATTAAGCTCATGCACACGGGAAAGGAATCGCTTTATCTGGAATCTTCCCTTGCCTATCGGCAGGCAGTCGCCCATTTCTCCCGAGTCGCTGATATGGACGTGAACGATTCTGCTTCCTGCGGCTTCGAGCACGGCAAAGGGATTCTCTCCGGCTCTTATTGCCTGCTTTGTATCGACCACGAATGCACAGTCAGCTCCGAGTATTGCGGATACATCTTTTATAAAGGAGGACAAGCCACTGAGACAGCGTGCAACGTTTTCGAGAGCCACGGTAACTCCGAACTGCTTTCCAAGACTATACAGTCTGTAATATCTCTCGCAGAAATGCTCACGGGGAGTATTCGGACCGCCCTTTCCTCCGTGGAAAACAAAGGTATCGGCTCCGACGATATTGGCAAACTGAAAATACAGCTTGTAATATTCAAGCATATCCTCGACGCGTCTTTCGTATTCGGAAAAGAGCATATTCGTTTCCATCTCGCAGGTAAACGGGTGAACCGCCAGACACCGAGTCTCAAATCTTCTGAGGGTATCCCTGATACCGCAGGCGAAGCTTTTTTTCAGCTCTGAGTGGGTGTTTACGAAAATCTCGACAGAGGAAATACCGTTCACGGCAAGATCATAGAGACTTTCCTCCAACGGTTTCGGGAAAAGGCAGGCAGTGGAAACACCGGCAATCAAGACAAGACCTCCTGAAAAGTTTATACTTACATTATATCATAATTGAGGGAAATGTCAATAGAAACACACTTCCGAAATATAAGCAGATTGTGAAAAATGCACCAAAACCTCTTATTCTGCGGAATAGCTGTTGAAATACGCTCTTTCAGAAAATTCTTTTTTCGGAACACATTTAACCTCTTCGGCAGCGATCCCGACGGGAAGCAGGCACACAAGCTCGAGATTCTCAGGGAGCTTCA
>JAFTPG010000008.1 GCA_017463375.1 Ruminococcus sp.
ATCGACAGTAAGGGTCTTGTGTCTCCTGAGGATGTTAAGAATGCTATCCGTGAGGATACTGCAATCGTCTCGATCATGTTCGCAAACAATGAAATCGGTACTATTCAGCCTATTGAGGAAATCGCTGCAATATGCAGGGAGAAAGGCGTAATTTTCCACACCGACGCTGTTCAGGCTGTTGGTCACGTTGAAATCGACGTTCATAAAATGGGTATCGACCTCCTTTCGCTCTCGGGTCACAAGATTCACGCTCAGAAGGGTATCGGCGCTATCTACATCAGAAAGGGTCTTGCTCTCCCGAACTACCTCCATGGCGGTGCTCAGGAGCGCAACAAGCGTGCAGGTACTGAGAATGTTCCTGCTATCGTGGGTCTTGGTACGGCTATCGAAATCGCCTGCACTGACATCACTAAGAAAGCTGAGATCACTACAGCCAAGAGAAACCGCCTTATCGACGGCATTCTTCAGATTCCTCACACTCGTCTCAACGGCGACAGGGACAAGCGTCTGCCCGGCAACCTCAACATCTCTATCGAGGGTATCGAGGGCGAATCGCTCCTGCTTATGCTCGATATGAACGGCATCTGCGCTTCTTCGGGTTCGGCTTGTACTTCAGGCTCGCTCGACCCCTCGCACGTTCTGCTTGCGCTCGGTCTTAAACATGAGGTAGCTCACGGCTCGCTCAGACTCTCCATCGAGGACGATATCCCCGACGAGGATGTTGATTACATTCTTGAGGTCGTTCCTAAGGTCGTTGAACGTCTGAGAGCTATGTCTCCGCTGTGGGAGCGTATTGTTAAGGGCGAGGCTATCGGCAATTAACACAAAATATGTTCGGCGAGCTTCGCTCGCATTTCTGCAAAAGAAAACCATCCGTCAGGCATTGCGCTTGCATGCACGGTCTGTATTTATTGATCAGGCGACCACAGGTCGCCCCTACAGAACGGGACGTCGAGGGCGCCGTCCCCTACAATGATATGGTTCGGGCGGATGATATCCGCCCCTACAAAAATTATTCTATATATTACAATAAGGAGATATATTATATGTTATACAGTGAAAAGGTTCTTGACCACTTCTCAAACCCCAGAAATGTCGGCGAGATCGAAAACGCTGACGGTATCGGCGAGGTCGGTAACGCTAAGTGCGGCGACATCATGAAAATGTACATCAAGGTTGACAACGGTATCATCACCGATGTAAAATTCAAAACCTTCGGCTGCGGTGCGGCTGTTGCAACCTCTTCCATGGCTACTGAGCTTATCAAAGGCAAGTCTATCGACGACGCCCTTAAGCTCACTAACAAGGCTGTTGTCGAGGCTCTCGACGGTCTGCCGGCTGTTAAGCTTCACTGTTCTGTTCTCGCTGAACAGGCTATCAAGTCCGCTCTCTCCGACTATTACACTCGTCAGGGTATTGATCCCCTCCCCATCGTCGGCGAAATCGGTGAGTGCGAGCACTGTCATTAATCGTATTTGTACTATTAGCAGAAATAAAGGGCAGCCGGTTTCAATTGGCTGCCCTTAGTCTATAGAAAGAATTGTAGATTTCTATAAAATATGGGCGCACGGAATGCGCCCCTACATTTCAGTTATTTTGTGCCATTTCGTGTAGGGGAGAGTTCCGCTCGCCCGACATTTAAACGAAATTAAAATTTATATACAATCTAAAGGGCAGCCAATCGGCTGCCCTTTTCACATATTCAGAATTATAATCAACGCACAGGAATTCCGTGCATTCAGTCTTAATATGCCTTGCCCCAGTAAACCATGTGCTTAGCAGGCTTGCCGCAGCATACGCAGACATCGGAGAGCTGCTCCTGCTCGAACGGAATACATCTCGAGCCGACACCTGTTTTCTCCTTAACCTCGTCCTCGCAGGCTTCCTCGCCGCACCACATTGCCTTTACGAAGCCGTCGCCCTTTTCCTCGAGAGCAGAAATGATCTCCTCAAGAGAAGTGCAGGCGTATGTCTTGTTCTCACGGTTCTCGAGAGCCTTTTTAAAGAGACCGTCGTGAACCTCCTGAAGCTTGGCAGCAACAGTTTCCTCGAGCTTTTCAAGCGGAACTATGGTCTTTTCGCCGTTGTGACGTGTGGCAACAACGCACTGACCTGCCTCGATATCCTTGGGACCGATTTCAACTCTTACGGGAACACCCTTCATCTCGTACTCTGCGAACTTCCAGCCGGGAGAATTATCGCTGTCGTCAAGCTTAACTCTAACGCCTGAATCGGCAAGACGCTGCTTGAGTTCGCCTGCCTTATCGAGAACGCCCTCCTTGTGCTGAGCGATAGGAATGATAACAGCCTGAACGGGAGCTACGGCAGGCGGAAGAACAAGACCGCTGTCGTCGCCGTGAGTCATGATGATAGCTCCGATGAGACGAGTTGTAACGCCCCAGCTTGTCTGGTGAGGATTAACTCTTTTATTTTCCTTATCGGTGTACTCGATTCCGAAAGCCTTTGCAAAGCCGTCGCCGAAGTAATGTGAAGTACCTGCCTGGAGTGCCTTTCCGTCGTGCATGAGAGCCTCGATAGCGTATGTGGAAACAGCTCCGGCGAATTTATCGCTCTCTGTCTTTTTGCCCTTTACAACAGGCATAGCAAGAGCATTCTCGCAGAAGTCGGCATAGACGTTGAGCATGCGCTCTGTCTCCTCAACAGCCTCCTCAGCAGTAGCATGGATAGTGTGACCCTCCTGCCAGAGAAACTCTCTTGAACGGAGGAACGGACGAGTAGTTTTCTCCCATCTTACGACGCTTACCCACTGATTATAGAGCTTGGGAAGGTCACGGTAGGAGTGGATGATATTAGCATAGTGTTCGCAGAAGAGAGTCTCGGAGGTAGGACGAACGCAGAGTCTGTCCTCGAGCTTTTCGCTTCCGCCGTGAGTAACCCATGCAACCTCGGGAGCGAAGCCCTCAACGTGGTCTTTTTCCTTCTGGAGGAGACTCTCGGGGATGAACATCGGCATACACACATTTTCGTGACCTGTAGCCTTGAACATTCCGTCGAGGATGCGCTGGATATTCTCCCAGATCGCATAGCCGTAGGGACGGATAACCATACAGCCCTTAACGCTTGTATATTCGATAAGCTCTGCCTTTTTGCAGATGTCGGTATACCACTGAGCAAAGTCCTCGTTCATAGAGGTAATAGCGGTAACCATTTTTTTATCTTTAGCCATTGTAAGAACCTCTTTCTATCAAAAAATAAGCACATATATGCTTATTATAGCATGTCCGCCGTAAAACGTCAAGGAATTTTTGAACGTGGAGCATTCCCGATCACATATTTGCCCTTGGAATCCGCAGACGCAAACAAAAAAACGAGGGAACGTCATGTGCTCCCCCGTATTTTTTCTTATAAAAAATAATTAATCCTTGATTTCCTCAACAGCGTCCTCGACAGCTTCAGCAGCGTCCTCAAGAACGTCCTCAGCGACATCCATAATTTCCTCAGCCGTATCCTCGCAGTCCTCAGCAGGGATAATGTCGAGCTCATCGTCATCGCAGCCGCAGCAGCAATCGTTCTCGAAATCATCCTCATAGAGGTCAGCGCTCTGCTTATTCTTCATAACCTTTGAAACAACGTAACCGGTCGCAGCAGCAGTTGCAGCGATAAGAACGGCTATAGAAAGCTTATTCATTTTAAATTCCTCTTTTCTTCGCAAGAAAAATTACCGTGCCGAGCCGCTTGCGACCGTCATCGGCAGGTGATATCATAGGCAGCACCGCACAATCGTTATGCGATACCGCCTATATTATAACACACTTTTTCCGTGATTTCAACACTTTTACATATTATTTGTTAAAAACATCAAAATCGACATGGCAGTTATTGGCGCAGTTTCACAACGCAGAATTCTTTTGCCCAGCCAGACTCTCTCTGCACCTGCGTCGGAGATAAGCTGAGCCTCCTCGGAATCAAAGCCGCCCTCGCTGCCGATAAAGACTCCGACGGTGCGGACGTCCGTGAAATCGACCTCTCCGAACGAGCAGCCGCCCTCCTCCTCGTAGAGAATGACGGAGCGGTCGAGCTTTTTCATTTCCTCAACGGCGTTTTTCAGCTGGAATACCGGCGTGACCTCGGGGATTATGCCTCGTCCCGACTGCTTTGCAGCTTCTGCGGCAATTTTGTTGAGTCTTACCAGCTTCTTGGCGAAATCCTTTTCGCTCGGACGTGAAACGCACCTGCGTGTGAGAACTGGAACGATTCTGGTGACTCCCAGCTCTACGGTTTTCTGGATGATAAGCTCAAGCTTGTCCAGCTTCGGGACTGCCTGAAAAAGCGTGACCTCTACGCCCGGCTCAGAGGCGCAGCGCTCCTTTGAGATAAGGCTGAGATAAACGCAGTCCTCGATTATTGATGAGATCTCGCAGTTATAGTCGAAGCCACGGCAGCAGACCGTCAGCGGCTCGCCGGGCTTCATTCTCAGCGACCTGCCGATATGACGGGCATCGCTGCCTGTGATAGTGATATTATTTTCGTCCTGTACCTCTGTAAAAAATCTTGGCATAACTCCACCGCCGTACTTTATATTTTATCTGTTACCTTATTATACTATACAGCGGCATTTTTTGCAAGAGGGCAGCAGAATTCTCTCGTCAATACCACCAATAATCGGGAGGTGTTTTTGATAGTATTCCTCAATTTTTTATTCCGGGGGCATTTAGTCACAAATTCTTAACATTTCATTTGAAAAATGTGCTATAATCTAAGTAGTATAATCAATTATTGGAAATCTGTGCCTGCGGTTCTGCACTGTCCGCCGGTCGGATTCCGACAGCTTTTATATTCGAGAGAGGATGAATTTAATGTCAAAACACAGCAAACTTAAAAAAGCGCTTACCGCTGTTGTAAGCACTGCTATGCTCGCTTCGTCTATGACAGTTACGGGCGCAGGTGTTTCTACTGCAAGCGCGGCTTCAAGCCACAACTATGCAGAAGCTCTTGAGCTTGGTCTCTACTTCTACGACGCTAACCAGTGCGGTACCGAGGTAGACGACAACTGCCTTACATGGAGAGGCAACTGCCATACCTATGACGCTACCGCTTCGCTGGATAACTCCAACCTTTCCGGTACAGCTAAGTCAGCTGTTCAGTCTATCGCAGGCGGAAATACTGTTGACGTTTCCGGCGGTTACCACGACGCCGGCGACCATGTAAAGTTCAACACAACTATGGCGTTCAACGCAACTTCACTTAACTGGTCTTACTATGACTACCCTGAGGCTTACAAGGAGACAGGCACTGAGGGGCACCTTTTCTATATTCTCAGAGAAACTGCTGACTACCTCATGAAAACTACTTACCGTGACAGCAGCGGTTCTGTTGTTGCTATCTGCCAGACAGTCAGCAACGATTCAGACCACAGCTACTGGACTGCTCCCGAGACTCAGACCTACAACAGACCTACTTACTGGCTCTCATCTTCCGCTTCCAACCCCGTAATCTGCTATCAGATGGTTGCAGCTCTCGCTTCAACAGCTGTTACCTTCAAGAGCACAGATTCTGCTTACGCTGCTGAGTGTATGGACTATGCGGCTGCTATCTACGCTTTCGCTCAGAAGTACTCCGGAAGCGAGTGCGGCGGTATCGGAAGTATGTACGGCGTAAACGCTGACCCCGATGACGATAAGGCTTGGGCAGACCTCTGGCTCTACCTCGCTGACAGCAGCAAGTATTCACTTCCTACTGTAAAGCCTAACGGCAACAACGACGGCGGCTATACATCCGGCGACTATGACTGCTGGGTATACTGCTGGGATAAAGTATGGGGCGGATATGCTTCACTTATGTACAGAATTACAGGTCAGTCCATTTTCGGAAATGAAGTTAAGTTCGAGATGGGTAACCTTATTCAGAATAACTACAATCAGGTTTATTACCCAATTTCAGGCTGGGGTACTTCACGTTACAACTGTGCATGGCAGAAGTACGCTCTCACATATGGCGAGGTTGCAGGCGATAAGACCTACATTGAGTACGCTAAGAAGCAGATGGACTATATCCTCGGCGATAACCCGACAGGCTACAGCTTCCTCATCGGCTACGGTGACAGCTACCCTGTTCGTATCCACCACCGTGCCGCTAACCCCGGAAACGGCAGCCAGACTTCCGCTGATAATATCTCCTGCAAGTACACACTCTACGGCGCTCTCGTAGGCGGACCTACTACTGCCAGCGGCGATTACGAGGATCACTCCGACCGTTACCAGTACACAGAGCCTGCGCTCGACTACAATGCTTGCTTCATGCTCGCAATCACAGGTCTCTACGCTAACTACGGCGGCGATACAACAACTGCTGATTCAATTATCGCAAGCGCATCTGAAATCAACTCAAGCTTTGACTTCGGCGACGAAACAGAAATCGTAGATCCTACTCCTGTAACAACTACAACAACACCGAAGCCCGTTGTTACTACAACAACTACTACTTCCAAGGCTCCCACTGTTACAACTACTACAAACGGCGGCACATCGAGTGAGGACGCTGACATTACAAATAATGGCAGCAATGTCTGGGAAATCAACGTTGAAGGCGCTGAAAAGGTTATCATCACCGTAAACGCAACTGCAAATTCCACAATCAATGGCTGCGTTGGCTATTCCTCCAGCTCCAGCAACTGGAATCAGGTAAACTGGGACGGCACAATTGACAGCAGCGGTAATTATGTATATGAATTCGAAATCCCCAGCGACTTATCAACATCAACAATCCAGTTCCAGGTATGGTGGCCGCAGACGATCAATTCCGTTACTGCAAAGCTTATAAAAAGCACTCCTGTTGCAACAACAACCACCACAGTCGCAACAACCACAACTACAAAGCCCGTGACGACAACAACAACTCCGGACGACGATGATGTCGTTTACGGAGACGTTGACGGCGACGGCAAGGTTACTATCAATGACGCTGTTAAGGTTATGACTTATGTAACCAATAAGGAGGCTTATCCTCTGACAGACGCACAGCTCAATGTTGCTGACGTTTACCAGCGCGGCGACGGCGTAGGAAATATGGACGCTCTCGCTATTCAGAAGCTCGCTGCTCAGCTCATCGACAAACTTCCTGAATCCAATATGTAATATTAATCAGACCGGACAGCCTTGGCTGTCTGGTCTTTTTTTGCTCATTTTTACTGAAAATTCGCAAATATTGCGAAAAACTTGAAAACGGTTGACAAAAAATTAAGAATGTGTTAAAATACAAATGCAAATGTATTTGCTCACAACATTATGGAGGGAATTACTTATGAAAGGATTTTCATGTAAAAAGCTCATTGCAGGTCTGCTGAGTGCAGTTACTCTTTGCAGTGCAGCTACAACGGCAAACGCAGCGTCATTCGGTAACATGTCTGACATTACTGCAAAAACTTCATCTGACTCGGTCATCATCGACACAAGCTTTGAAAATGCGTCCGATGTCAGCAGCTTCACAGGAAGAGGCGGCGTTGAACAGTTCACTCAGTCAAGTGAATATGCTTACACAGGCGATTATTCAATGTGCGTAAGCGGAAGAGAAATAAGCTGGAACGGTCCGCAGTTCGCTATGAGCGGTGTTTCTAAGCCAAGCACTGAGTACTATGTAAGCGCAGCTGTAAGAACACCTTGGTATGCTACTGTTACTCTCAGCTGGGAGTATACCGATACAGCCGGCGAGAGACATTACAATAACCTCGGCTCCGCTGTCAGCAACGGCGACTGGGCTGTTTTTGAGGATATCAAATTCAGCTATACATCCGATATGTCTAATGTTTACATCTATGTTGAGTGCAGCGATGCAAACGTTTCACTCTATATCGACGATTTCTCTGTAGAAACAGCTCCCGTTACACCGATTCAGGAGGATATTCCTTCGCTCAAGGACGTTTATAACAATTATTTTGACATCGGTACAGCCATCATGGCTTCTAACCTTTCCTCGCCTTCATTCATGAACCTCGTTGAGAAGCACTTCAGTGAGTCTATCACAGCAGGCAACGAAATGAAGCCCGAGAATCTCCTTGATAAAAATGCATGCCTTGCAATGGCTGCTGCCGGAGATGATACAAATCCGCAGGTTACACTCTCTGTAGCTGCAAGCCTGCTTAACTATTGCCGCGATACCGGAACTCCTATGAGAGGTCACGTTCTCGTATGGCACAGCCAGACTCCTGACTGGTTCTTCAAGGAGAACTACGACGATAGCGCTGACTGGGTTTCCAAAGACGAGATGCTCCTCCGTATGGAGAACTACATCAAGAACGTTTTCGCTGCCCTCGAGGAACAGTATCCCGACGTTAACATCTACGCTTGGGACGTTGTAAACGAGGCTTGGCTCAATGACGGTTCTCCCCGTAATCCCGGAGGACAGGGTTCAAGCGGCTCCGATAACTCCGCATGGGTTCAGATATTCGGCGACAACTCATTCATCGAGCCTGCTTTCACATACGCAAGAAAGTACGCTCCCGAGGGAACTCTTCTCTACTACAACGACTTCAACGAATATATGCCCAGCAAAACTGCTGCTATCGTTGAAATGGCTAACAGCCTCAAGGCTAAGGGACTCATCGACGGTATCGGCTGCCAGTCTCACCTTGATGTAACTTTCCCTGGCGTCTCAGCTTACGAAAAGGCTATCGCTGCTTTCGCTGAAACAGGTCTTGACATCCAGATCACAGAGCTTGACGCTACAACATCCGATACCTCAGAGGCTGGTCTTGAGACTCAGGCTCAGTACTACAGCGATATCATGGACGTTCTCGTTAAGTATGCTGACAACATCTCCACTGTAGTATTCTGGGGCGTAACTGACGACCAGAGCTGGAGAGCTTCAAGACTCCCGCTCCTCTTCGACGCTGAGTATCAGGCTAAGCCTTGCTACTACTCAATCATCGACGATCTTGATACTGATCCCATTGTTACTACTACAACTACTACAGAGCCTCCCGTGGTGACTACTACTACAACTACAATTACTACTACAGTTACTACTACTGTAACTACTACAGTAACAGGTCATGATGATGTAGCTGTTTCCGCAACAGGTACAGTTGTTGCCGTTGACGGAAGCATCATCACTATTGAGGATTCCAACGGAAATCAGCAGGCATACGATTTCTCAAATTCTGACTATGCGGCAACAGCAGTAGGAGATGTAATCTCATTTGCAGGTCATTTCCATGTAGTTGACGGCGAGTATGTCATCTGCTACCTCAGCAGCTTTGAGATCGTAAATACAACGCCTGAGCCAGACGGCAGAATAGTCTACGGCGACGCAGACCTCGACGGTGAGATTACTATCAACGACGCAGTTAAGGTAATGAGCTATGTAACAAATAAGGAAGCTTATCCGCTCACAGAAGAGCAGCTGAACTTAGCTGACGTTTACCAGCGCGGCGACGGACTCAGCAACATGGACGCACTTGCAATCCAGAAGAAAGCAGCTCAGCTTATCAGCTCGCTTCCTGAGTCCAATCTGGAATAATTCCCGTTGATTTTGAAAAATACGAAATAAAGGACGCCATAATACAACTGCCCGTACAGAAGTATATATGTGTAATATTGAGGAAAACCCTTTTGAAAAAGGGTTCTTCCTCAAACTCCTTTCCTAAAACTTTTTAGTTTTTAATTTCAGCCCCATAGGGTACACATTAGAAAAAACACTTGATTTTTTCAGTTGCTCTTGATGTGTACCCTATGGGGCTGAAATTAAGATTGAAAGTCTTTGGAAGGGGGTTCGGGGGAGAACCTTTCTTCAGAAAGGTTTCCCCCGATTAATACATATAATACTTCTGTACGGGCAGCGCTTTACGCCGTCCTTTTTTCCGTATACAGAAAAACCGCCCTGCATTGCAGGACGGTCGTTTTCACTTTCTTCTTGAACCGTTTTTACGGTCGGTGCTTCTCTTGAGGTCGCACATACGCTCCTCACTATTCTGCTTGAAGCGGGACAGCATATCCTCGAACGAAAGCTCGCTCATAGGAGTCTGTTTTTTAGGCTCCCAGACAACTCCTCTTGTTTTCTGAGAGTCATTTCGTCTCTGTCTCTGCTGAGGCGCAGGTCTTTCAACAGCCTTCTTGATAGAAAGACTGACCTTTCCCTCCTCGTTTATGCCGATAACCTTTACCTTGACCTCCTGATTTTCTGTCAGGTGATCTCTGATCTCGTTTACATAGGTGTTTGCCACCTCGGAAATATGTACCATGCCGGTTCCCATGCCCTCGATATCGACAAAAGCGCCGTACTGTGTGATTCCCTTAACTTTACCCTCGTAGATTTTTCCGATTTCCAGCTGCATACTGTAAAAAATTCCTCCTGCTAATTAATCCCTTGACGTATCATAGAATCTGCGCTCATCCGGATAAGCGTAGCCACGTTCCTCGATCGCAACCTTTTCCATATAGGCGGACATATCCTCATTTTCAAGAACACGCTGAAGCTCCATATTCTCCGCCTCATAGGAGTCGATTTTCTCCTGAACGGCGATAAGCTGAGCTTCTTTTTCAGCGCAGTCCTTCTCAGTTGAGATGATGAGAACAGCGCATCCGACAACAAGCGCAGCAGCAGCGAGCCGCACCAATCCCTTATTAAAGAGCCCTTTCTTTTTGTTCAGATGTTTTACTTTTTTCCGCAACGTTCTTCACGTTCTTTCTTTTTTTATTTTCCATTCTATTATACAACAATTCGCAGACCATTTTCAATAGGGTTTTGGGATTTTTAAAACGTTTAACATCATTTTTGGAGCTTCCCACAAATTTCAGTGCTGCTTTTTCACATATCAATACATATATTCCTTTCAGCGGGCGCATAATTATTCTGACAATGCCTCCGAGGACTCCGTAGAGCTTTTTCAGAGCCTTGATCATGACGCTACCGACGGTGAAAAAGTATAGAATAAATCCTATTGCGTTGCCGATCACGAAGTAGAAACGGAACTCCCCCCGTGCCGCTGCGGAGGAAAATGATGTCAGAAAAACTGCGTATCCGCACATAAAAAGGATATCCTCGATTATCACCAGCCACGAATTATGTGGGAATATCACCCGTGCAGCTCTGAAAAAATCATAGCAGACTCCCAGAACTGCTCCGAAAAGGCATGAAAGTCCCAGCAGAATCAGCTGCTCATGGACGGTGAAAAAGGTCTCGGGGACATTCATCGGAAGAGTCTCCCGAGCGCTGAAAGAGGGCCTCTTCTGTCCTTGTCGCCGTACACTATCGCCCAGATGTCGCCTGTTATCGTCATATCGCCCGTCTCGACGCTCATCGAGTCTATGTGAAGCTCCTTGCCCTGTATCGTGAGCTCGCCGAGCTGGGTGTAAAGGCATATCGCCTTTTCGTCAAAGCTGTCAACGTCGGTTATCCCCGAAATACTCAGGCTTTTCCGGTTCTCGAGAATCATATTGTGGTTGGTCTTTATTGTCTTGTCCTGTTTCATATCGTCAGCCTCCGTTTTGTCAGGAACAGCGTTTGCTTTTTGCAGATAGGAGTTTTTTTCGGTCCAGCAGTTTTTTGCAAAAAAATGCTGGCAGAGTCCAGAGACAGCGTCTCTGGTCGCCGTCCGCAGACGGCGAAGCTCCCTGCGCCATGCTTCTGGCGCACGGAGAATGGGGTGAGAAATGCGGCAGTATTTCGAGGGGAAGCGAACAAGACCGCTTCCCCTTGCCGCAATGTTTGTACAATATCTCTTGAAAACGTTCCGGGGGAACGTTTTCAACAAAAAACTGAATGCTGTTGCCTTTGCTCCTATTCTATTCAGCAGATTGTACGATTATCACAAATTTTCTGTAATTTTTTGTCACAGTTTTTTTTCAAAAGCTCTTGCAATTGCTTTCCCTTTGTGTTATAATATTGAAGATACTTAATCTGAAACAGTATGTCGATTTATTATTATATTTACGGAGGCTATTATATATGGGTACACTTGAAATTATCGGAGGAGCTGCTCTCCTCATCGTTTGTCTCGCTATCATCATCGTTTGCCTTATGCAGGATCAGAAGTCGCAGGACAGCATGACTTCCGCTCTCACAGGCGCAAGCGCAGAGTCATTTTACGGTAAAAACGAGGGCAGAACTAAGGAAGCTATCCTTAATAAGGTTACCAGAAATTTCGGTATCATCCTCTTTATCGTTACTTTAGCGGTGAATATCATCCCGTTGTTCATCAGCAAATAACACGAATGCCCTATGAATCGCTCATAGGGCTTAATTTTTTATTCACGGTAAAATAATGTAATCCATTCGGGCGGATGATATCCGTCCCCTGCAACTCAACGAAAACACAACCCATGTGTTAACAACCGCAACGGGCGCCCAATGAGCGCCCCTACGTCGGTATGGGAAAATTTTATCTGGAGGGGCGGTCATCGGCCGCCCGCATGAAAAGCATCGATAACCCAAACAGGCGAACACAGTTCGCCCCTACAGGTTATGGGATGCCGAGGGCGGCATCTCATACAAATTAACATTAACTCTACAGAAAAGGAGCCTTTCTATGGCAGGAAAATCCAAGAAAAAAATTACTTCAAAAAAGAAAATCAGCTCGGCTCTCAGCGTGGGGAGCTATAAAAATAAAATCGTTACATTTCTCGAGACTCACGACAGAAAATTCATGCTCCTCGAGGAGCTTCAGAAAAAATGCCGCTCCAAAAAGAATGGTCACGAAAACTTTACTGCCGCTCTCAGCGAGCTTCGCACAGAGGGCGTTATCCTTGTGCGAAAGGGAATGAAGATCTCCCTCTGCTCGAGAATGAACTGCCATCCCGGCACTGTTTCACGTCTCAGCAGAACCTTCGGCTTCGTCATGACCGACGACGGTACTGAGTATTTCGTTCCCGGCAAATTCATGCTCGGAGCTATGCCCGGCGACAGAGTTCTCATCACCGACATTCCCTCGAGAACCGACGAGCCTGAGGGCGAAATCGTCGATATCATCGAGGAAAAGGGCAGTACGCTCTCGGGAAGAATCGAAATCGTGGACGGCGAGCCTTACCTCGTTCCCGATACAGCCTCGAGAAGTCACCTCATTATCTCCCTCAGGGAGAGCGTTCCCTTTGAGGAGGGCGACAAGGTTCTTGCCGAAATCGTCTACCGCGGCAGACGTCATGCCGAGCATAAGGTGAAAATCAGGCTCGTTTTCGGAAGCTCCGAGTATGCTGCCTCCAGTGCAGCTTCTATCCTCATGATGCACGGCGCTCCCGAGGACTTCCCCGAGGACGCTCTCAGGGACGCTAAGAAGATCTCCGAGGGCGGCGTTCAGGACTTCTGCTTCAATAACCGTGAGGATCTGCGTGATTTGTGTATCTTCACTATCGACGGCGCAGAGTCAAAGGATCTCGACGACGCTGTGTCCGTTGAGAGAACCGATAAGGGCTACCGTCTGGGAGTCCATATCGCCGACGTTTCACACTACGTCAAGGGCAACAGTCCTCTCGATAAGGAGGCTCTGCGCCGTGGTACAAGCATTTACTATGCGGACAAGGTTATTCCCATGCTCCCAAAGGAGCTTTCAAACGGTATCTGCTCGCTCAATCCCAACGAGAACAGACTTACGCTCTCCGCTTTCATCGACCTCGCACAGGACGGTGAAATGCTCTCCTATCGCTTCTGCAAGAGCGTTATCAGCTCCAGAGTTAAGGGTGTTTACTCCGAAATCAATGCAATTCTCGCAGGAAATGAGTCTCCCGAAATCCGTGAAAAATATGACTGCGTGCGTGACGCAATCCCCCTCATCGACGAGCTTGCCGACATGCTTATTGCAAAGAGAGCAAGACGGCATACTCCTGAGCTTGATACTCCCGAGAGTAAGCTCGTTATCGGCGAAAACGGCGTATGCGTGGACGTTCTCCCGAGAGAAAGAGGTAAGTCCGAACGCATTATCGAGGAATTCATGCTCACTGCCAACGAGGCTGCCGCTAAGCTCGCAAGAGAAAAGGAGTCGCCGTTCGTTTACAGAATCCACGAGACTCCCCCTCTCGACAAGACCGACAGACTGCGTGAGCTCCTCCCGAAATTCGGCATAGACTGCCCTAATTTCACCGACTTCAAGCCTGCACACGCTTCGGCTATCCTCGAAAAGGCTGAGAATACTCCATATTATGAGGCTGTGAACCTCATGGTTCTGCGCTCGATGGCTAAGGCTAAGTACTCCGAGGAGCCGCTGGGGCATTTCGGTCTTGCGCTCAAGGACTACGCTCACTTCACCTCGCCTATCCGCCGCTATCCCGACCTCGCTATACACCGCATTATCTCCGATATCCTCGCAGGCTACGGCACTCAGTGGCTCGGCAAAAGATACTCCGGCTTCGTTCACAATGCCGCAGAAAAGTCAAGCGGTGCGGAGCTTCGTGCTGTCGCTATTGAGCGTGAGTGCGAGGACTGCTACAAGGCGGAGTTCATGAAATCTCATCTTGGCGAGGTCTTTGAGGGTCGGATCTCCAGCGTTACTGAGTTCGGCTTCTATGTCACGCTTCCCAGTACGGTCGAGGGGCTTGTCCACATCAGAACTCTTCCTGAGGGCGAGTACGACTACTCTGAGCCGATCTCCCTCACCGAAAAATTCAGCGGAGTCTCCTACAGGCTCGGCGATACCGTAAAAGTCCTCTGCTCGGCAGTCAATGTCAGCGAGGGACAGGTCGATTTCGTTCTCGACGATGACGAATAAAGGAGATGTTCCTATGATGAAGAAGATTTTTGCGGCTCTTGCCGCTTTGACTATGATTGCCTGCGCCGGATGCTCCGATAAAAAGGAGTCCGCAAGCTCTGAAAGCGTTCCTGCGACAACCGGCGGAATCGTTCAGGACGTTCCCCCTGAGGAAACTCAGCCCGATCCCCTCGAACCCAAGCCGTCAACGGACGCTACCGAGGCGACTGCCGCAGAAGCTGAGACGACCTCCGCTGAATCCACTGCTGAACCTGTTTCGGAGGAGTCAGACGAATCCGGAGAGTCTCCCGCAGAGGAAAGCGCTGCTTCTCCCGAAAATCTCTCCGACGAGGAGCTTGTCTCCATGGCTCAGACCCTCTTTGAGTCGGCTTGCCGCACAAGCTGGGATTTCCATGTCGGCTGTCCCTACACCCTCGACTATAACTCCACCGCTGAGAATTCCCTCGGCTGGAAGTTCTACCTTGTCACCAGTGAGGGTATCAGCTCCATCGCCGATGTCGAAGCCGATTACTACAGCACCTTCAGCGATACCTATACTACCGACCTCTCCGAAATTTACCTCGAGTCAGGCGGCAGAGTCTACGCTCTCGACGGTCAGAGAGGCTCGAATATCTACTACACAGGCTCGGCGGTGACTGCGGTCACTTCCCGTCAGGAAAATGAGGTTTTCTTCACTGTGGAGAATTACTACAGCGGAAGCGATTTCTCCGGCGAGGGCGCTTATACCCAGACTGCGGAGTTCTCGGCGGTTCTCCATGAGGACGGCTCGTGGCGTGCTGGTGTGTTTACGCTGCCGTATTAAATAAAAAAATAATGTAGAGACAGCCCTTGCGGCTGTCCGCAATTTCACCTGATTCCGGGCGACCGAGCCAAAGGCATGCGCAAAAGAGCAAAATCATAGATTTTGTTTTTTGCGGAAAGGGTTGCCCCTACAGAATGTGTTCACCTGATTCGGGACGCCGAGGGCGGCGTCCCCTACAAAACAATGTAAAATCACTAAAAATTGTAGGGGCGTCCGCCCTCGGACGCCCATTTTTTACGATAATATATGGCTTTTTCGACAATCAGAATCATATCTGCAAAAAAATCGGACGGGTTACCGTCCGATTTTCTTTTATTCAATTACTTCAGATAATTCTCAAACGAGTCCTTGCCGCCTGTTGCTGTGTAAGCATAGTACGAAAGTACATAGGACGCGTCAAGCGAGTTAGCTGCACCGTCTCCGTCAACGTCACAGCCTGCAAGCTGGATCACGGAGAGATCCGGATATGTATTTACTGCCGATGCCGCATAAGCTGTGAGGATAATTGACGCATCAAGAGCATTTACATTTCCGTCATTGTCGATGTCGCCGAGTGAGTTCGGGGTAACGGGACGGAATGTGATTCCCTGTGAAGCCGCAAAGCTCTGGGCTGTTGTACCCGTAAAGCCGGAGATAGAGAACTCTGAGTAGCTGCCGTTCTTATAAGAGAGCTTTCCTCCTGTAACAGTGATCTCTGTAACTGACGGCGGAATGTAGAGTACATTTGTAGTAAACGGGTCGCTGTTCTTGGTGCTTGAAAGCTCAGTGCTGCTGCCGAAAGTAATCTTTCTCAGATTAGGACAGCCGATGAACATAGTCTCGCTTCCGATGAAGTCACAGCTTGTCGGAATATGGAACTCTGTCATGCCTGTGCATCCCCAGAATGAGCCGGAGTAGATAGATTCTACAGTGTCGGGCAGATTAACTTTCTTGAGAGATACGCAGTTCTCAAAAGCGTAAACGGAAAGGTGCTGGAGATTCTTCGAGAATGTGATGTTTGTGAGGCTGTAGCAGTCGCTGAACGAACAGATTCCGATATCAATAACTGTATCAGGCATAACAACTGTTGTGAGTTTAGTGAAGTCCTCAAAAGCATAGTCGTAGATGTGGGTTACGGGATATCCGCCGATTGAGGACGGAATCGTAACAGAAGTCGCATTGGTGTTGGTATATCCGCAGATATAGGAGCATTTTTCCTCAGCGTCTGTACGGTAAATGAAGCCGCTGGCATCAACGATTTCATCTGAGAACAGAGTTTTCGCCGATGAATCCTCTACAGCCTGAAGCTCAGCTGCCTGAAGCTCTGCGTCGAACGAAACAGCAGACGCTGACGGAACTGCCATAGACATTACTGCGGTGCAGGCAAGGAGAGCTGCGGTAATTTTTTTCTTTAACATAGTAATTATCCTTTCAAATTGATTTCGATTTGATTATAGCATAGAAGCTTCTTCAAGTCAAGGGGAATTTTGGTACTTGCTGCATATTTATACAAAAACAGGGGCGGATTTATCGCAGCCTCGGGCGGATAATATCCGCCCCTACTGTCAGTGATTCCCTGCTTAAATTTTATTTTTTGAATTACAATTTGTAGGGGCGGATATCATCCGCCCGTATCTGAATATAACGCAACCCCAACGGGCGACCGCAAGGGTCGCCCCTACAGGAAATGCGGCATTATACAATTTTGTAGGGGCGGTCACTGGCCGCCCGGACAGAAAATCCGGAAAAACAAAACGGGCGCCCCGCTGCCAATTAATTATTGGGACGCCGAGGGCGGCGTCCCCTACAGATACGGTTCGGGCAGATAATATCCTTATCTGCAAAAAAATCGGACGGATTACCGTCCGATTTTCTTTTACTTTGTAACGCCGAGCTTATTGAAATAGCTGTCGCAGTAAGCATGGTACTCCTTGCGGAAGTCCTCGTCGTTTTCTCTGATGTCATGGAGATATTCATGAATATTTGTCTTTTCTTCGATCTCAATAAGACAGCCTGCGATGTTCGAGCAGTGGTCTGAGATTCTCTCGAGGTTTGTAAGGATATCCTGATAGATGTAGCCCAGCTCTACAGTACATTCGTCGTTCTGGAGACGTGCAATGTGTCTGTTCTTGAGCTCTGCGCTGAGAGCGTCAACAAGCTCCTCAAGCGGCTCTACCTTATGAGCAAGAGTAACATCGTCCTTTGTATACGCCTCGAAAGCCTTATTGATATTCTCAATGATAGCCTCTGAGATGACCCTGATCTCCTTCTGACATTCATTGGAGAATGAAAGCTGCTTTTCGTGAACCTCCTTAGCGGATTCTGCAAGATTCACAGCATGGTCGGAGATTCTCTCGAGATTTCCTATCGTATGCATCATCTTGGAAACCGTGCGGCTGTCAGATGAGGTAATGCTGCTCTTAGAAATCTTTACAAGATATCCGTTGAGCTTGTCCTCGAAGTTATCTATAGTATTCTCGCCGTCAACAACCTTATCAGCGAGAACCTCGTCGTAGCCGTTAAGAAGCTGAAGAGCGTCGATAATAGTGGTCTTTGTGATTTCAGCCATGTTGAGAGTTGCGCTTCTGCAAACCTCTACTGCAACAGCAGGAGTCTTGAGAAGTCTCTCGTCGAGCATGATGTTATTTCTCTCAGCAACCTTGCGCTCTTCGTCAGTCTGCTTGATGAACTTGTAAGCGAGCTTGACAAGGAAGTTTGAAAGCGGAAGGAGCATAGCTGTTGTAAGTACGTTGAAAATAGTGTGCATTGTAGCAATTCCTACAGGTCCTACTGTTTCGTCAAGGATCGGAAGTCCGATAACGTTCTTGAGAATAAGCACGACCGGCAGCCATACCAGAGTACCGATACAGTTGAAGCATACATGAACTACAGCAACTCGTCTTGCGTCCTTGTTTACGCCTACGCTGGAGATGAGCGCTGTTACGCAGGTACCGATGTTCTGACCCATGATGATCGGGAGTGCAAAGCCATAGGAGAAAATACCTGTAAGTGAAAGAGCCTGAAGAATACCGACAGAAGCAGAGGAGCTCTGGATAATACCTGTAAATACAGCTCCGATGATAACGCCGAGGATGGGATTGTCAAACTTAGTGATGATATCCTTGAACTTGTCAGGGTTATCGCCGATGAATGCAACAGCCTCTGACATGAATTCCATACCCTGCATGAGAACTGTAAAGCCAAGACAGATACTTCCGATATCCTTCTTCTTGCTGCTCTTTGAGAACATGATAAGAATGATACCGATAAGAGCGATTACCATTGAGAAATTCTCGGGCTTGAGCATTTTCATTGCAAAGCTGTCGCCGCTGATCGCTGATGTACTGAGAAGCCATGCAGTGATGGTAGTACCAACATTTGAGCCCATGAGGACGCCGATAGTCTGGGAAAGGTGCATGATGCCGGAGTTTACAAGTCCGACGAGCATTACAGTTACAGCCGACGAGGACTGGATAACGCAGGTAACGCCCATACCGAGTAAAAATGCCTTGATTTTGTTTGATGTCATTCTCTTGAGGATTCCCTCGAGCTTACCGCCGGCGAGCTTTTCAAGGCCCTCGGACATAACGTTCATTCCGTAAAGGAAGAGTGCAAGTCCGCCCACAAGCATGATGACTTTCATGATGATTTCTGTCGTATTCATTTTCAGAACTCCTTTTACTTTATAGTAATTTTTTCTTGTTTTTGATCTCAATTCCCTAACACTAATTATACATAAAACTAACACAAAGTCAATAGAACCTCTGATTAATTTGCGGAAATTTTATTTTTCGACCCTTGTGCAAAATCTGTGTAAAACCTGTATGAATAATTTGTGAACAGTGCCGATTTGCGTGGATGTTTCCCCATTTCAATTGACTTTCGGATGCTGTTGTGATACAATAACAATGATGTAATCTAATATGAAAGGAATGTCTGCTTTGACTGCAACAAAAAAATCCGACGCTCCGTCAACGCCTCTGACGGACAATAAGTTTGAATCCTTCGCACGGCTTGTCATAAGCGCCGTCGCACTCCTCTTTATGGGAGTCCTCACGCTTTCAAGCTTTCTCCACACCACCGGTATGGAGATCGTCCTTGACGGACAGGGCGTTGACAACTCCGTTCAGCATATAAAGGTTTCTCTTGAGAGCGTTGTCTATTACAATGACAACATTATCTCAAATCTGATTTTTCTTGCGCTGAGCCTTATGATATGCTTTCTTGTAATGCCGCTGCTGAAAAAGGCTCCGCTGTGGGCTGAGATCGCCTTCATCGGTGTGTGGACGATCGTCCTCGGCTGTATATGGGTAGGCTCGTCACAGTCAGCTCCGTCCGAGGACTCGTGGTGGGTTACTGACGCAGGTCTGCGCTTTGCTCGGGATGAGTTCCATCTCCTCGAAAACGAACGCTATTTCAAAAACTACTCGTTCCAGCTCGGATACGTTTTCTTCAACGAGATCCTCATCAGGGCATATAAGCTGTTCGCTGAGGTTAAAAATCTCCTCTTCCTCGAGTATGTAAACGTAGTTCTGCTCGCTGTTACATATATTGCAATAGTCCTCATCATGAAGAGAATCTTCAAGGATCAGCGTGTACGTCACATGACGGTATTCCTCCTTGCTTTTGCAGCTCAGCCGATCATCTTCTGCTCGTTCCTCTACGGAATTATCCCCGGACTTGCTTTCGCGGTGTGGGCACTCTATTTCGAGATCGTCTACCTCCAGTCAAACAAGCTCCAATACGCATTCTTCTCGGTGCTCTGCATCGGAATCGCTGTCATGATAAAGTCGAACTACCTCATTTTCCTTATTGCAATTGTCGCTATCGCCTTTGTCAAGCTGTTCAAGCGCAAAAGATTCGTTCAGGATATCTGCTTTATCGTTATGGCTGTCGCTCTGTCAATGTCGGTTTCTCCTCTGGTAAAGTCAATGTACGAGAGCCGCAGCGGCGTTGATCTCGGCGACGCAGTTCCCTATGTTTCGTGGATCTCTATGGGTATGAACGAAAGCGAGAACGCTCCCGGCTGGTACAGCTACGGCCCGACTCTCACAAACTTTGAGGTGAACCAGTTCAATGCCGATGAAGCCAGCAAGGATTCTGTAAAAAATATCAAGGACAGACTCAAATATTTCAGCGAGAATCCCCAGTACGCCAACGATTTCTTCTACAAAAAGTTTGTCTCCCAGTGGAACGAGACCTCCTATCAGAGTCTCTGGAACAACGAGGTCCGCTATAACTACGACATCAGAGGCGAGCTTGCCGAATGGGCTCTCAGCGACGGCGAAAATAAGATCAAGACCTATATGGATATCTTTACTCAGCTGATTTTTGCGGCTGTTTTCGTCGGACTGCTCGCTTGTCTGAAAAACAGGAACTTCCTTACAGCTGCTCTTCCGCTTATCATCATCGGAGGAATGCTGTATCACCTGCTTTCCGAGGCTAAGTCGCAGTACTCGATACCGTACTTTATCCTTATGACCGGCTTCGCCGCTTATGGAGTGGTTCTGATCCACGACGCAGTCGCACGAAAGCTCGACAGCATGGGACGTCATTCGAGATTCTTTACTCTGCCTGAGCCCGAGCCTGTGCCTGCCGCTGAAATTGCCGCTGTGCCTGCCGCTGAAGCTACTGCTGAAAATGCTGTTGCTGAGACTGCTCCCGAAGCTGATAATGCTGAGGAAAAGGCTGCCTCAGATGAAGAAACAGAAGCTCCCGAAAACAAAAATGAGGATGCAGAATAAATATAAATGAGCACGCCCCCTCTGTCAATCATGCTGACAGAGGGGGCGTTTTGCTGACAGGGCTAAAATTTAAAAGTATCCTTCAAGCCCAGCCACTTTTCATCCTTTTCGCTGAGGTTGAGAGGAGTTCCGTCGGGGAGAGTATAGCCCTCAGCCGAAGCCGAGCCGCTGTATCCGCCGACAACTCCCCAGTCTATGCCGATTTCGGGGTCGTTCCATGCAAGACCGCCCTCGTCGCCGGGATGATAGAAGTCCGTGCACTTGTAGCAGAACTCCGCAGTCTCCGACAGCACAAGGAATCCGTGAGCAAAGCCCTCGGGGATATAGAACTGCTTTTTGTTTTCCTCCGAGAGAAGCACTCCGAACCATTTTCCATAGGTCTGCGAACCGCTTCTCAGGTCAACTGCAACGTCAAAAACTTCGCCCCTGATAACTCTCACGAGCTTGCCCTGCGGAAACTGCTTCTGGAAGTGCAGTCCTCTGAGAACTCCCTTTGACGAGCAAGACTGGTTATCCTGAACGAAAACCATGTCAAGACCTGCCTCACGCATATCGTTCTGATTGTAGGTCTCCATGAAATAGCCTCTGCTGTCGCCGTGAACCGCAGGCTCGATAATGCAGAGACCGCTGATTCCTCCGACATTTTTTTCAACCTTAATCTGTCCCATTAAAAATCAATCTCCTTAATATATCTTGCGAGAGCGTCCTGCCAGTACGGAAGCGGCATGAAGCCGTTTTCGGTCAGCTTTGACTTGTCGAGTCTGCTGTTGAAGGGTCTTGCGGCTTTTGAGAGTCCGTACTCCTCTGTAGTCACGGGAACTACTCTTGTTTCATAGCCTGCCTGACGGAAAATCTCGCAGGCAAAGTCGTACCAGCTGATGAAGCCGCCCTCGTTTGTGGCATGATAATAGCCGTATTTTTCCGTTTCGATCATATCGGCAAGAAGCCTTGCGAGGTCATAGGTATAGGTCGGAGTTCCGATCTGGTCGCAAACGACTCTGAGAGTATTGTATTTTTTGCCGATATTCAGCATAGTTCTGATGAAATTGCTGCCGTTTACTCCGAAAACCCATGCAATTCTGACGATGAAGAATTTATCGAGAGTCTCCGCAACGGCAAGCTCGCCCTCTAGCTTGGTCTGACCGTAGACGGAAAGCGGAGCATAGTCCTTGCAGTCGGGCTTCCACGGAGTCTCGCCCTGACCGTTGAAAACGTAGTCGGTGGAAATATACATCATCTTACAGCCGATTTTCCTGCATGCTTCGGCAATATTTTTTGTTCCGTCTGCGTTTATTGCCCGAACCTTCGGGATATTCTCCTCATCCTCGGCAGCGTCAACGGCAGTCCATGCGGCACAGTGGATAACAGCGTCAGGATGTACCTCCGGGATAATTTTCTCCACGGCGGAAGCGTCGGTGATATCGAGCTGAACATACTCGCACTGGGAGTTTATTTCGTCGGCGATATCGCTTCCGACGGGAGTATGCCCGCGCTTTGCAAGCTCGCTGATAACGTCGTGACCGAGCTGACCTGCGGCTCCGGTGACAAGAATTTTCATGGTGTAACCTCCTTGTATGCCTCGATTAGGCGGCGATTATTGTAGGGGCGGATATTATCCGCCCTTTGCTGTTGTGTTTTGTGTGCGGGCGAACGCCGTGGCGGTTTTGGGCGGATGGTATCCGCCCCTACATTTTTACGGTTTTACGTTGTTCTGTAGGGGCGACCCTTGCGGTCGCCCGATGGCATTTTTAATATTATTTCGGGCAGATATTATCTTTCTCCGTACATCTTCTCGTAGTAGTTCCTGTACTCGCCCGAAATGATAGTCTCCCACCACTCTCTGTTGTCGAGATACCACTGAATCGTTTTCATGATTCCGTCGGCGAACTTTGTCTCGGGCAGCCAGCCAAGCTCGGAGTGTATCTTTGTCGGGTCGATGGCATAGCGCATATCGTGACCCTTTCGGTCGGTGACATAGGTAATGAGACTCTCAGGCTTTCCGAGCGCCTTGCAGATAATCTTCACGATGTCGATATTTCTCATTTCGTTGTGACCGCCGATGTTGTAGACCTCGCCGACCTTTCCCTTATGGAGAATGAGGTCGATTGCCTTGCAGTGGTCCTCGACGTAGAGCCAGTCACGGACGTTCAGACCCTCTCCGTAGACGGGGAGAGGCTTGTCATTGAGCGCATTTGCAATCATAAGCGGAATGAGCTTCTCGGGGAAATGGTACGGACCGTAGTTGTTCGAGCAGCGGCTGATAGTTACGGGCAGACCATAGGTGCGGTGATATGCAAGCACAAGCAGGTCAGCCGAAGCCTTTGACGAGCTGTATGGACTGCTTGTATGGATAGGAGTCTCCTCGGTAAAAAAGAGGTCGGGACGGTCGAGAGGCAGGTCGCCGTAGACCTCGTCGGTGGAGACCTGATGATAGCGCTCAATTCCGTATTTGCGGCAGGCATCCATAAGTACAGCCGTTCCCATGATATTGGTTTGCAGGAAAATTCCGGGATCCTCGATGGAGCGGTCAACGTGGGATTCAGCCGCAAAGTTGACGACGATATCGGGCTTTTCCTCCTCAAAGAGAGCGTAAACAGCCTCTCTGTCGCAGATATCAGCCCTGACGAAGCGGAAATTCGGGTTCTCCATCACAGAAGCGAGCGTGGAGAGATTTCCGGCATAGGTCAGCTTGTCGAGACAGATAATTCTGTAGCCGGGATATTTTTTCAGCATGTGGAAAATGAAATTGCTTCCTATAAATCCGGCGCCGCCGGTAACGATGATTGTCATTGGGTGAACTCCTCCTTAGTGCAGAACGTCGATATACTTGCCGTCGAGAACGTCTTTCAGATACTGACCGTACTGGTTCTTTTTGAGAACCTCATAGACCTCGAGCACGTCCTCTCTTGTAATCCAGCCGTTGAGGTAGGCGATTTCCTCGAGACAGGCTATCTTGCGGTGCTGGTGAGTCTCGACCGTTTTCACGAAGTTTGTAGCCTCGACGAGTGACTCATGAGTTCCCGTATCGAGCCATGTAAAGCCCTGACCGAGAAGCTCGACGTTGAGCTCGCCCTTTTCGAGATAGATTCTGTTGAGGTCGGTAATTTCAAGCTCTCCGCGTGCCGAGGGAGTCAGTCCCTTAGCGTACTCAACAACACGGTTGTCGTAGAAATAGAGTCCCGTCACGCAGTAGTTGCTCTTTGGAACGGCAGGCTTTTCCTCGATCGAAACAGCCTTGCCCTCCTTGTCGAATTCAACGATTCCGAAGCGTTCGGGATCGTCCACATAGTAGCCGAAAACAGTAGCTCCCCTGCCCGACTCAGCGTTTTCCACAGCTGCTCGCAGACGTTTGTTGAGACCATGTCCTGCAAAGATATTGTCTCCGAGAACCATAGCGGCGCAGTCCGAGCCGATGAAGTCCTCGCCGATAATGAACGCCTGAGCAAGTCCGTCGGGAGAGGGCTGGACTGCGTAGGAGAGATTTACTCCGAACTGGTGCCCGTCGCCGAGAAGCTCGGTAAAACGGGGCGTATCCTGCGGAGTCGAAATAATCAGGATATCCCTGATTCCTGCATTCATGAGCACAGACATGGGATAATATATCATTGGTTTATCGTAAACGGGAAGCAGCTGCTTCGAGGTTACCTTTGTAAGCGGATAAAGTCTCGTTCCGGAGCCTCCGGCAAGAATGATTCCTTTCATGTAATCACCTTCTTAGCTTTTTAGGCAGCACCGCACAGGCCTTGTACGATTTTGCCTTTATAAGTCTTAGCATTCTTATAAGATAGTATACCTCACATCTGCTCAAAAGTCAAATTTTTCCGAAGGACGCAGGCAAATAAAAAAGGACGGCACCCTGAATGCCGTCCTCAAGCTTAATTATTCAGTTTTGCTTTTGGAATTTTCCTCATTCTCATCTTCATCGTCATTTTTTCCGCCAGCTGTAACGGAAGCCTTCGCATTCTCCTGAATAGTTGACTTTACGCAGGCAAAGCAGATGTAAACAACGAAGAGCAGAGCCTCAACAACCAGAATCGGCAGGATCGAATCCTTGATTGATGATTTGAGCGAGCTGAGTGCAGAAGCACTTGCAGGAACGAGAATATTGTAAGCGTTTGCGAAAGAAACTGTCTCGTAATACTCGTCAGCAGTCGTGTTTATATCCTCAATGAGAGTATTTATCTTCTCGTTGAGGGAAGCAAGGTCAGCCTCAACTCTTTCGATATTCGCGTCATTTGCAGCCGGCTTTGCCTTGAGATTCTTGATTCTCTCGTTGTAGAAAGCAATCTGCTGGGTTGTTGTTGAAACCTGAGTCTGAGCGGCGATCTTCTGGTCGATGAGCTGATTGTACTGGTCGGAAGTAATAGTAGCCTCGGTATTTGTATCGTCGGTACCGTTTCCGAAGATGATGATCTGATCCTTCTCGTATGCGTTGAAGGACTCTGTAATTGAAGCAAGGCGCTCTTCAGCGATAATCTTCTCACGGGAAAGTGATTCGATTCTGTATTCATAGTAATGGATAAGCTCATCCTTGTCCTTTGTAACGTTGTTAACGGTTATGTAGGAGGAGATGATATCAAGATCCATGTTTCTGAGAGCTGCAATAGAGTCTGAAAGGTCGGCAAAGGTATAGCCTGTCTCAGTTGAGCGGAAGCGTGTTGTATCCTCACCTGCGAGAGTATCAACGTAGCTCTTGAGCGATGAGAGAGTAGAGCTGAACAGGTCAAGAGCCTCGGCATAGTCGTAGTCAGTGTAGTTAATGGAAGCCGCTGCACTTCCGAGAGCCTGATTATAACCGTACTTTTCAAAGAATGCGTCACGGTAGCAGTCAAGCATTGTATTGAGGAACTGAGCAGCCTCAGAATCGCTGAATTCAGTCTCGGAGTAGTTGAAGTTGACCTTGAACTGAGTCGGGAAATACTCAACCTGAAGCATTTCCTGAGCGGCGCTCAGAGAAGCGCTTGTACCCTCGTCATAGATGCTCTTGTAGGCAGTGATCTTGTCGATAGCGTCGGTAGGGATGATTCCCTCGAAGGTAATATTGCGTCTGATATTCTCCAGCTCGTCAAGCCCAAGTCCCATCTCAGTGAGAGCCGCCTCGATAACGGCAGGGTTCTTGACTACGTTGACGTCGAATTCATTGCCGACAGGGTCCTGACCCTTTTCGACGCCATTGAAGGTAAAGCTTATGAGAGCTGTGAGGTTTTTATGTTCGTCTCTTTTGAATACAGCTATTCCGGAAAAGATAAGCAGTGCGGAAACAACAGCTGTAACCACCCATATAGGGAGATATTTTTTAAGCGTTCTGAAAATTCCGGAAAAGGAGATAACTATCTTATCTTTTTCAGGTTCTTCATTTTTCAGCGTTACGTTGAGGTAACGTTCGTCTTTGTTATTCATTTTGCCCTCCGTATTTATTATTATAAAAAGTATAGAAACCGTCTCATACGAGACGGAATTTCCTTAATTATAGCACAAAACCGCATTAATGTAAAGGCTTAGACGGAAAAATCAGATATTTTCCAAATTTCCGAAAAAGAAGCTCTGCGATTTGTACAAGATGCATCATCCTGCGTAATTTTTGTGTAAGCTGCGTGAAAGTATGACGTAAAACGGTGCGCCCTGAGATCAGGCAGGCTGTCAATCCTCTAAAAAGTCACGAACCGCTTTAAGGACGTTCTGCCGCTGTGACTGATAAACGCTGAACTCCGTTTTTCTCGCACGGTTCATCATTCTGAGCAGCTCCGACTCGTTATTGCAGAGCAGCACGAAGTTCTGTTCAGAGAAGGACTCTGCGATCTGAAGCTGATGGTCATCGACATGCTCGCCGAACTTTGCGAGTCTCGGGAAAACGATGATCGGCTTTTTGTGCTTCATTCCGGCGATGATCGTACCTACTCCGCTGTGTGTGATGAGCATGCTGCTCCTGCTGATATATTCGTCGAACTCCTCCTTGCTGAGGAAGTCCTTGTACTCATAGTTAACGGGCTTATAGTCCGAATGTCCCGTCTGAGCGAACACCTTGTCCTGAATCTTGCCTGCCTCGATGAGCTTATCAAGCTGACGAAGCAGTCTGTTCAACTGAAATTTCTGAGTTCCGACCGCAACAAAAATCATAATTTACTCCTTTAAAAAATTCCGCCGACGTATTTTGCTTTTGGATAGCACTTGAGCATAGGCTCCCACTGGACGAGAAAAAGATCCGCAAAGGGATAAACCAGCTTGCCTGTAAGCGACTTTCCGTTAACACGGGCGAATGTCTCGATATAAACGATCTTTTTCCTCATTATTTTTCCTGCAAGGCAGAACGGAAATGCTGCCAGAGCGCCGGTAGTGATGACTACATCCGGCTTTTCCTTTCTGAGAATGGAGAACGCCTTGAAAAAGAGCTTTATGAACTTGAATGCGAAGCCCTTTTCACGTCTGTTTATCTGTGGGATCGTGTAAAAGGTTCCTTTAAGAGCTGCGTCCTGAACCTGACCGCCCTCCTCGGTAACAAAGAACGAGTCGTTTTCATCGGCGATTTCTCTCAGGCACATAAGCTCCTCCCAGTGACCGCCTGACGATGACACGAAGCAGAGCTTTTTCTTTCCTTTTTTCATCCGTACCATCCTTTCATATTCATATTTGTGAGGTATTGCCTTAATTATATCATGCGTTTCG
>JAFTPG010000092.1 GCA_017463375.1 Ruminococcus sp.
ATCTCGTCATAGATACCAACCGTCTGAAATACGCTTTCTATAGTGTGATATCCGTTCGGCAGTCTGCCTGTAACGTCAAGCGCAAGATTGATTTTTGCGGCATTTCTGACAGTCATGCTATTCATTCTTTTCATCCTTGAGCTTGTTAATGAATTTTTCGATTCGCTTCATAGCTTCTCTGAGATGCTTGATCGAGTAAGCATAGGAGATTCTGATATAGCCCTCTCCGCTGTCGCCGAAAGCGTTTCCGGGAACAGCCGCAACAAGCTCCTCATAGAGCAGTCTCTCGCAGAATTCCTCGCTGGTCAGACCAGTGCTCTTGATGCATGGGAACACATAGAACGCACCCTCGGGATTGAAGCAGGTCAGACCGAGTCTGTTGAATTCAGCAACGAGGAAACGGCGGCGCATATCATATTCGTCTCTCATTTTTCTGACTTCGCTGTCACAGGAGGTAAGAGCCTCGACAGCTGCATTCTGGCTGACAAACGGACTGCACATAATAGCGTACTGATGAATCTTTACGATCTGCGAGGTAATAGGCTCGGGAGCTGCAACATAACCGAGTCTCCAGCCTGTCATGGCGTAGGCTTTGGAGAATCCGTTTACAAGAATCGTACGCTCCTGCATATCGGGAAGCTCGGCAATGGAGACATGCTTTCTTCCGTAAGTAAGCTCTGAGTAGATCTCATCGGAAAGAATGAGGATGTTTGTATCTCTGAGAAGCTCAGCGATAGGCTCTAAGTCCTCACGGGTCATGATAGCTCCCGTAGGATTGTTCGGGAAGGGGAGAATGAGCAGCTTTGTGCGCTCAGTAATTTTTCCCTTGAGATCCTCAACAGTGAGCTTGAAGTTATTTTCAAGTCTGGTAGGAACGGGAACAGCGACTCCGCCGATAAGCTCAACGAGCGGAGCATAGCACACGAAGCATGGCTCGACAACGAGAACCTCGTCGCCGGGGTCGATAATACCTCTGAGAGCAATATCAATAGCCTCCGAGCCTCCGACAGTAACAACGATCTCATCATTGGAGTTATAGCTGAGACCGTGCTTCTTTTTGAGAGTATCAGCGATAGTAGTTCTCAGTGTTTCAAGACCCTTGTTGGGTCCGTAGATGATCTGTTTGCGTTCGAGAGTCTGGATAGCAGCCTTTCTGATGACCCACGGAGTAGAGAAATCGGGTTCGCCTACTCCGAGACTGATAACGCCCTCCATAGTGCCGGCAATATCGAAAAACTTACGGATTCCCGACGGTTTCATAGCTTTTATTTTGTTTGACAGTGCTTTTTCATAATCAATCACGGGCACACGAATCCCCTTTCATCGGTTTCTTCGGAGTTAATGAAGATACCCTTTTCCTTGTATTTTTTCAGAATAAAATGAGTTGCGGTCGAAAGAACTCCTTCGATGGTAGAGAGTCTCTCGGAAACGAACAGAGCAACATCCTTGAGGTTATTGCCCTTGACCTCAACAGCGAGGTCGTATGCTCCCGACATGAGGGAAACGCTGTCAACCTCGTCATACATCATGATAGTCTTTGCAAGGTCATCGAAGCCGTGATCTCTCTGAGGAGTAACTTTAAGCTCAATTGTAGCGTATACGAGGGAATTATCGTAAAGCTCGTCATTGAGAATAACGCTGTAGCCCTTGATGATTCCCTTATCTTCAAGTTTCTTTATTTCCGCCGCCGCTTCTTCTGCGGAGATGCCGAGCATCTGTCCAAGCTCCGCATCCGAGATACGGGCGTTCTGCTGCAGGATTGCGATAATGTCTTTCATTTGATCATATCCTTTCGTGAATTAATCTATTTCTATGAAAACGGGTTTTCTCCGTTTGAAATAGCAGAGATGCTTAAAGCCGGCTGCTTTGGCGAGCTCGGCGCCGTCAGCGACGCCCTTTCCGATATCCTCAGGAGTGTGAGCGTCCGAGCCGATGGAGATTATCTCTCCGCCAAGCTCACGGAAGAGCTTTACATATTTAAGGTCGGGAAAGGTTGCTCCGAAGCCCTGACGGAGTCCGGAGGTATTTATCTCTATGCCCTTGCCGTTCTGAGCGAGTGCACGTAAGCACTCCGCGATGATATCGTCAAAGCGGCTGATATCGGGGCAGATGCCGTGTCTCTGTTTCATATATCTCAGGCAGTAGGTGATATGTCCTATAACGTCGGGGATACCGCTTCTGCAAAGCTCGTATACCTCCTTGAAATAGCGTTCCAGCAGGTCGTATATTTCATCCATGGACATTTTAGGATAGTCGATATAATAGAAGTCCTTTTCGCCCCGGACCTGATGAACCGAGCCGATGATGAAGTCAAGACGCTCATCCGAAGCGGCTATGGCGGCAGCTTCGGTATCATGCAGTATCTGTCCAAGCTCCGCACCGCATATCAGGTTAAGCCTGCCGGCATATTTGTCCTTCAGCTCAGTTACAGCTGCCATTGAGTCATAAAAAGCCTGTCGGTAGTTGAACGATTCGAGAACGGACTTGTCAGTGTAATGCTCCTCGGGATACCACGCATTGCACTCGCAGTGATCTGTTATCGCATAAGCTGCAAGTCCGAGCTGAGCGGCTCTTTCAGCGCATTTATTTATATCAGCATCGGAGTCAAACGAAAATTGAGTATGTGTATGACAGTCAATAAGATTCATAATTCATCGCCTCAAATCACTTGGGAAAATTTCTTTAAACTTCATTATATCACAATTCGGAATCACATTCCATACTTTTTTCAAAAAAATACAGTTTAAAAATAAAATTATCTCAGGAGCGAAAATACCTCTTTATTTTTTCCGGTAGATATGGTATAATGATTAGGTTATATATAATGATTACGGAGGTTTATTGGCTATGAGAGCTGTTGTAACTGTAATAGGCAAGGATACTGTCGGAATTCTTCACAAGGTAAGCGGAATCTGCGCCGAATATAATGCAAATGTAATGGAAGTAACCCAGAGCGTTCTTCAGGATATGTTCGCAATGATCATGCTGGTGGATATCTCTGCTATTTCCAGAGATTTTTCCGAAATGGTTGACCGCATGACTTCACTCGGTCAGGAGCTTGGACTTTCCATCCATACAATGCATGAGGATATCTTCAATTCCATGCACAGTATCTGAGGAAAGGGACGGTTAAACTATGCTTAACGTTTATAATATACTTGAAACTATCCGCATGATTCAGGACGAGTGTCTTGATATCAGAACGATCACTATGGGAATTTCGCTGCTTGACTGTATCGACACCGATATCGACAGGGCATGCGAAAAGGTTTACAATAAAATCGTAACAAAGGCTCAGCGTCTTGTTCCCGTTGGACAGCAGATTGAAAAGGAGCTTGGAATCCCGATCATCAACAAGAGAATTTCCGTAACTCCGATCGCAATGCTTGCGGCTGCGTGTCCCGGACAGAATCCCGTAAAGTTTGCAAAGGCTCTCCAGAGAGCTGCCGATACATGCGGAGTAAACTTTATCGGAGGCTATTCTGCGCTTGTACATAAGGGCTTCAGTGCAGGAGATATCGAGCTTATCCGCTCAATTCCCGAGGCTCTTGACGTGACTCAGAATATCTGCTCGTCGGTAAATATCGGCTCAACAAAATCCGGAATAAACATGGACGCTGTAAAGCTTATGGGTCAGATCGTCAAGGAATCCGCTGAAAGAACTGCGGACAGAGACTGTATCGGACCTGCAAAACTTGTAGTATTCTGCAATGCCGTTGAGGATAACCCCTTCATGGCAGGAGCTTTCCACGGCGTGGGAGAGCCTGACTGCGAGCTTCATGTAGGCGTTTCGGGACCCGGAGTAGTGCGTTCTGCACTTGCGAAATATCCCGACGCTTCACTCAACGAACTTGCTGACATCATAAAGAAAACTGCATTCAAGATCACACGAATGGGTCAGCTCGTAGGTGCAAGAGCTTCTCAGGAGCTTGGCGTGCCGTTCGGAATTGTCGATCTTTCACTTGCTCCGACTCCGGCTGTCGGCGACAGCGTTGCTCATATTCTCGAGGAAATGGGTCTTGAAATGTGCGGAACTCATGGAACTACTGCTGCTCTTGCAATGCTCAACGACGCAGTAAAGAAGGGCGGAGTTATGGCTTCTTCAAACGTAGGCGGACTTTCGGGCGCATTCATTCCCGTATCCGAGGACGCAGGCATGATTGACGCTGCCGTTGCAGGAGTCCTCAGTCTTGAAAAGCTCGAGGCTATGACAGCTGTATGCTCAGTCGGACTTGATATGATAGTTCTTCCCGGAGAGACCTCTGCGGAGACAATTTCTGCAATCATCGCCGACGAGGCTGCGATCGGTATGGTCAATACCAAGACAACAGCTGTTCGTGTAATTCCTGCGATCGGCAAGAAAGAGGGCGAAATGCTCGAATTCGGCGGACTTCTCGGAAGCGGACCCGTTATGCCGGTCAAGGATAAATCGTCTGCGAAGTTCATTAACAGGGGCGGAAGAATTCCTGCGCCTATGCACAGTCTGAAGAATTAAGAACCTGTTTTTACAAGAAATATGTGTGGATTTTCGAGCATAATTTTGTTGCAGGCAAGGCGAAAATGCGTAGGAGGGCTGTCGCCCTGCAAGGATTTTCAACGCAGTATGCGGCGAAATTTGCCGAAAATACATGCTTGTTTCTTTGTGGAAACAGGTTCTTGGTTAGAAAGGGACGTCTGTAAGAGACGTCCCGAATTATATACGGAAGCGGTGGAGAAATGGTTTTAGACGAGGTTATGCAGCTGTTCGGCATCGGCGGAGCAGTAAAGTTCTCGGAGCTTGAAAGCGGACATATCAATAATACTTTTATTGCTGAATGTGAGAACGGGCAGCGTTATATTGTTCAGTCACTGAATACGAGAGTGTTCCGCCGTCCTGAAGCGGTTATGAAGAACATTTCAAAGATTGAAAAAGCTTTTTCGGCTTTTGATGGGAATGTTGCTGTTCCGCATTATCTCTGTACAAAGGACGGAGCTAATTTTGTCGAGCTCGGCGGCGAGGTATACAGAATGTATAACTATATCGAGCCTGTTTCTGATAGATCCGACTCCAATTATATGACGGGCTTTTCATTCGGAACCTTTCTGCGGCTTCTCGGAAAAAAGAGCATACGTCTTGAAACTACGATTGAGAGCTTCCACAGCTACTCGTCATATTTTTCTGCTCTCACAGCGGCGGACAAAAATTCCAGACTTAAAAAAATCGACAGAACTGTAATGCGCCGTCTGGATTCCCTCAGAGATACGCTGGAACAGGTATTTACCGTGGATTTCCCGAAGCGCAGCATTCACAGCGACGCAAAAATCAGCAATATCGTTTTCGGTGAAAAATGCACGATCATTGATCTGGATACGGCAATGCCGGGATATGCAGCGATTGATTACGGCGATATGATACGTTCAGTCTGTACCGCCGAGAGGATAGACTACAAGGCGATTCAGGATATCACCAAAGGCTTTGCAGATGGTCTTGACGGAGCGTTGACTGATGATGAAATTTACTCTCTGTATTATGGAATCCTCTACGTCACTGGAGAGCTTGCCGTTCGATACCTCATTGATTATATCAGCGACGAAAAATATTTCAGGGGCAAGACCTCCGCACAATGCCTGAGCCGTGCAAACGAGCTTCTTCGTCAGCTGAGCGCATTCATTTCGGAGGGCGATGAAATAATCTCTATAATCTACAAAGCTTTCAGAAAACAGTAACCTGCCAAGCCGCAGTCCGCATAAGATATAAGGTACTTTATATGGATTGGGGCTGATTTTACGGAAAAACTGCACTTTTTTGCCGATAGATCCTTTTTATGCGGAAAGTATCGGGAGCTTGAAAATGTCAGGCTTTACAATATCGTCGGAGCAGAGCTTGCTGAAAAAGGTAAAATTATTCAGATCGTTTCCGATATCTTTTCGGAAAGCAGACAGGAGCTTTTTTATTCTCCCTTTGAGCGGAATCTGCCCTGTGCGATGTATCTTCCCGAGCTGAACTCGCTTGTGGCGTCAGGACTAAGCGAACAATGCAGAGGAGGCATAACCAGCCGTTATTTCGATGCCGGAAGGATCCTCACCGGAGATTTTTCAGGAGTGGAGGAGATCGTCGGATATACCATGGAGCAGAGCCGTGAATATGCGGAGCGTTCACAGGAGCTTATCAGCATTGCAGATTTGCTGCTCAGGGAGTATATCGGCAGCGTTTCGGATAACCTCCGCACGGACAGTCTGAAAAGCTATACGGTGAGAAAGGTGAAATCGCTTCTCGGAAAATGCGGAAAAGAGGGGCGGGAGTCTGCAAGAGCTGTTTCTGCGATCACCTGTAACGGATATCGCTTCGGAAAGCTTCCCGAGGACTGGAAAGTCATCCGGCTGAAAGACGATCACATTGCAGCGTCCCGAGTTTTTGTGAAGATGGCTTCCAAAACTGCAAACAAGCTGGGGCATGATACAATGGTTTCGCATTCTGTTGATTCCGAAAATGCACCGCTGCACCTTCTGATTCCCGGAATCAGAACTGCCTTTATATCGGAGTCGGATATACTGAAAACTAAATTTACCGACACTCCGAAAATCAATCTGAATCGTTTTTACGGCAGTGCTTTGCTTGCTTCATGCAATTGCCGGGGAGCATTTTTCGGGGAATATATAAGGAAAATCTACTGCGAATCAGTTCTGTATGCGAGGATCGGCTCGGACTTGAAAAATCAGGGCAGAAGGCTTCTTTTGCCGTATATATCCGAGAAGGCGGCGGCGGAAATTGCGTCTGAGATCGTTTACGGCATTCTGAATACATAAGGCAACACCGCACAAAGCCCGCCTGACGGCTTTGTGCAGTATTGCCATAAATAAATCGAAAGGAAATTCAAATGAAACGACTGGTAATCGGCATGACTGCACACGTTGACTCGGGAAAAACTACG
>JAFTPG010000093.1 GCA_017463375.1 Ruminococcus sp.
AGCGGATTTTTTAGCACAAATTTTGCACAGACAAGGCAAAAATCCGCAGGCGTGCTGACGCACTACAAGGATTTTTAACGCAGTATGTGTGAAATTTTGCAAAAAAGACGTGTGTTTGGCTTAGTGTCAACTCACCCTAATAAATTACGCTTATGTCATACTTGCAAAGAAATGCATTATATGATATAATAATCAGATAGATAATTGAGTTTTTGAAAGGACTTGAAAATATGAGTAACACACCGGATAAAAAAGATGCTAAAAAGCAGAAAGCATTTGAAATACCTCGTCCCGAGTTCCCGAAAAGAGCGGTTGTCACAGGCGGAATGCCCTACGGCAACAAGGAGCTTCACTTCGGCCATGTCGGCGGAATGCTCGTTTTTGCGGATACCTATGCACGATTCCTGCGTGACCGTATCGGTAAGGAGAATGTAATTTTCGTAAGCGGAACAGACTGCTATGGTTCTCCGATTGCCGAGGGCTGGCGTCAGAAGGTTGCCAACGAAGAGTTTGAAGGCTCGCTGGAGGACTTCGTAAACAGAAATCACGAAAAGCAGAAGGCTACTCTTGCAGACTATGCTATTTCACCTAACCTCTTTGCAGCTTCCGGACTGGGCAGAGCAAAGGAGATCCATGCTGAATATACATCGGAATTTCTCCAGGCTCTTTATGATAAGGGGCAGCTGAATAAAATTTCAACTATGCAGTTTTTCGACGAAAAGGCTGGAGTTTTCCTCAACGGCAGACAGGTTGTAGGAAAATGCCCTGTTGAGGGATGTACTTCCGAAAAGGGCTATGCGGACGAGTGCGACCTCGGACATCAGTATATGCCTGAGAATCTTCTTAATCCCGTTAGTACGCTGACAGGCGAAACGCCGGTAATGCGTCCTGTGAATAACTGGTACTTCAAGCTCCGTGACTATGAGAAGCTTCTCCAGGACTGGGTTGCGGAAATGCAAAAGAATAAGGCTGTACGTCCTGTTGTATGGAAAACGATCTCTGAGTTCCTGAAGCCGCCGGTGATCTATGTAAAGCGTGAGTTTGAAGAGAAATACTTCGGGCTTAAAGACAGTATGCCTGCTCACAGCTACCTTGAAGAAAAGAAAAAACCCTCGTTTACAATTGAATTTACAACTCTTTCCGACTGCGACGAGGCTTGCCGTATCCTCACACAGAACGGAATCAGATACCGTACAGGAAAAACTCTCGTACCGTTCCGCCTGACAGGAAATATCGAGTGGGGAGTTCCCGCACCTGCTTTCGAGGATGACGAGAAGCTTACTGTATGGGTTTGGCCGGAGTCGCTCTGGGCTCCGATTTCGTTCACTCAGACCTATCTTGAACAGGAGGGACGTGACCGCCGCGAGTGGAAGGACTACTGGTGCAGCAAGGACGCAAAGGTTTACCAGTTCATCGGACAGGATAACATCTATTTCTACGGAATTGCCGAGCCTGCAATGTGGATGGCTCAGCAGGCAGCGGCTGAAAAGACTGCCGATCCGGCTGAGGGTGAGCTTCAGCTGCCGGTTATCGTTGCTAACCACCACATTCTTTTCCTCGACAAGAAAGCTTCAAGCTCAGGAGCAGTAAAGCCTCCGATGGCTGATGACCTGCTGAATTATTATACTCCCGAGCAGCTTCGTATGCATTGGCTCGGACTCGGTCTCGGACAGCGTTCCGTAAGCTTTATGCCTAAGCCGTTCAATCCCGACGCTAAGCCCGAGGACGCAGATCCTGTTGTTAAGGACGGTCTTCTGCTCTCCAACGTATATAACCGCATGATCCGTACTGCATTCTATACTACTCAGAAAGAATTTGATGGTATTCTCCCCGACGTTCAGCCTGAGGAAAAATTCCTCGCTGACGCTAAAAAAGCCGTTCTCGAGTATGAGCGTCATATGTCCAAGTTTGCTTTCCACCAGTGCACCTATGTTCTCGACAGCTACATCAGAAACGGAAGCAAGTATATGGCAAAGGCTCTCAATACGGAAAATCCCGATAAGGAAGCTCTTGCTCAGGCACTTGCAAACCTTTTCTATATGATCCGTATCGCCGGAATCCTTCTCCACCCGATGGCTCCTATCGGTACAGAAAAGCTCAGGGAGTACCTCTGCGTTGACGAGCGTATCTGGTCATGGGATACTATCTTTGAGCCGATCTCTTTCTTTACAGAAGCTCAGCATAAGCTTAAATTCCTGCCTCCGAGAACTGATTTCTTTACTCGTCATGAGAGTCAGTTCGCTGTTGAGGAGAATCAGTAATACATCAAGACTCAGACTAATAAATATATAATGCTTACAGGCATAAATTCTGAATTATTAAAGAGGTGCAGCATGATCGAAGTAAAGGAATACAGAGGACATATCCGCAACTGGCAGGCTCTCTGCGCTGAGCTGGGAATTGACGCGGCTCTCTCACGGGAAGAACGTGAAATTGAGATACTGAAAAAAGCCTACGAGACATGGGGATACGGCATGGCAGAGCATATGCACGGAATGTTCGCATTCGCTCTGTGGGACGCTGAGGAGCAGAAGCTTTTCTGCCTCAGAGACCGGTTCGGAACAAAACCGTTCTACTATTACGAAACAGCGGATGGAGAGCTTCTTTACGGCACGACAATCCGTAAAATAATCGACCAGCCCGGTTTTGTCAAGGAGCTGAATAAAGAGCTGTTACAGATATACATGAGCCTGACCTACGTTGCAGGAGAAGAAACTTTCTTCAAAGGCGTGAAAAAGCTCATGCCCGGACATTATCTTGTATGGCAGAGCGGAAAGCTCTCGATTGAGAGATACTGGAAGCCTGAGTTTAAGCCTGATAATGAAAAGTCACTCGACAACTGGGCAGACGAGATCCATGAGACTGTCAAGCTGATGATGGACGAGGTCAAGACTGATGATGAAACTGCGGAATCCTTCCTGTCAGGCGGTGTTGATTCATCGTATGTGCTTGCAATGTCCGATGTGGACATGACAAATTCCTGCGGCTACGACGATGAGCGTTTCGACGAATCCGGACTCGCAAAAAAGACTGCTGATATTCTCGGACGCAAAAATTCAAGATGTCTCATTACTCCCGAGGAGTATTTTGACATAGTTCCCTATGTGATGTACAACATGGAGCAGCCGCTTGGAGACGCTTCCGCAATCGCTTTTGCAATTGCATGCAGGGAGACGGCTAAGCACACAAAGCTCTGCTACTCGGGAGAGGGTGCAGACGAATTCTTCGGCGGCTACAATATGTACCGCAATGCTGAGCGTTACGGCGAGAATCTCAAAACCTTCTATGTCGGCAATACAAACATTATGAAAGAGGAAGAAAAGCAGAGGATCCTTAAAGATTACAATCCCGAAATTCTTCCGATCAATCTTGTGAAGCATATTTATGAGGAGACAGAGGGGCTCGATCCGCTGACAAAGATGTCGGATGTTGATATTCAGATCTGGCTCGAGGGCGACATTTACCTCAATGTAGACAAAATGAGTCTTGCGGCAGGACTGGAAATCAGAATGCCCCTGACCGACAGAAGAATTTTTGATATTGCGTCACGTCTGCCGTCGAAGTACAAGGTAAACGAGGAACAGAATAAGGTTGCATTCCGAACAGCTGCTTCAAAGGTGCTTCCAGAGGAAATCGCTTTCCGCAAGAAGCTGGGATTCATTGTTCCTATCCGTATATGGCTTGCAGACGAGCGTTACAATCAGGACGTCCGTAAAAAATTCCGCAGCGACATGGCGGCAGAATTCTTCAATCTTGATGAGATCAATGCTATCTTTGAGGAATATATCGGCGGAAACTCCGATAACTGGAGAAAAATCTGGACTATTTATACCTTCCTTGTATGGTATGAGGAGTACTTTGTAAAGCGATAAAAATTCAGAAGCTCATCCGAATTTAACTCGGATGAGCTTTTTAGGAGCTGTAAAATCCTGTTTGTTATACTATTTATAATCCTCTGGATCCTTGTAATTGCAGGAATGATATACCTCATTGCTCGTTTCCGCAGATTCGGATTTATACAAAAGGCTGCCAAGAAAAGCAGGGTTCTTTCATGGATACTGTCATTCATTCCGCTTGCGGCAATAGCTGCTGTAGGAGTATTTAATGTTTTCACTGCAACAGTTATTGCACTTCACCTTATAGCTTTCTGGATAATCTGCGATATCACAGCCTTTGCGATCAGAAAAATATCCGGAAAAAAGCGTGATCGCAATTGCGAGGGAGCTGCGGCGCTCCTGCTTACAGCCGCATATTTCTGTTATGGCTGGTATTCTGCTCATCATATATATGAGACAGATTATTCGTTTACTACAGCAAAGGATATCGGAACCGACTCACTGAGAATAGTACAGATAACAGATTCTCATCTCGGAGTCACTCTTGACGGAGAAGAGTTCGCCGGTCAGATGGAGAGAATACAGAAAACTGATCCCGACGTTGTTGTAGTTACGGGAGACTTCGTCGATGATGATTCAGAGAGAGCCGATATGGTAAGGGCGTGTCAGGCTCTCGGCGAGCTTGAAACAGAGTATGGAGTATACTTCACGTTCGGCAATCATGACAAGGGCTATTTTAAAAGCTCCCGTGATTTCACCGAACAGGAGCTGCGCGAGGAGCTTGAAAAGAATGATGTCATTATTCTGGAGGATGAAACTGTTCTGATTGATGACAACTTCTACATAATCGGACGTCAGGATCGTTCTGAGACGGACAGAATGGATATCGCTGAGCTTACAGGTGAGCTTGACAAATCGAAGTATATGATAGTGCTTGACCATCAGCCGAATGATTATGCAAATGAAGCTGCCGCAAATGTGGATCTTGTGCTTTCGGGTCATACGCACGGAGGACATATCTTTCCGGCAGGTCCGATCGGACTCCTTATGGGAGCAAATGACAGAGTTTACGGAACCGAGCACAGAAATAATACGGATTTCATTGTTTCTTCAGGTATATCCGGATGGGCAATACCTTTCAAAACAGGAACGATCTCTGAATATGCAGTTATAGATATCGTCACAAGCAGCTAAGACGGCTCATCGTGCATTTCCAAAAGTATTCAATAAAAATTAAGCTCTAACTCTTGCATTTTGGAGCAATTTATTATATACTTAATAAGAGCAAATTTGTGTTGGAAGGGAACTTTATAGAATGAGCAGTAATAAAATCGGATTTGACAATGACAAATATCTGAAAATGCAGTCTGAGCATATCAGAAAAAGAATCTCACAGTTCGGCGACAAGCTGTATCTCGAATTCGGAGGCAAGCTTTTTGACGATTTCCATGCGTCAAGAGTTCTTCCCGGCTTCAAGCCGGACAGTAAGCTCCAGATGCTTCTTCAGCTCAAGGATGAAGCGGAAATTGTTATTGTCATCAATTCCAATGATATCGAAAAGAACAAGGTAAGAGGAGATCTTGGCATAACATACGATGTCGATGTTATCCGTCTGTTTAATATTTTCTCACAGATCGGACTGTATGTCAGCAGCGTTGTTCTTACACAGTATGAAGGACAGGCGTCGGCTGACGCTTTTCAGGGACGTCTTGAGGCTCTCGGAGTAAAGGTATATCATCATTATCACATCAAAGGCTATCCGTCGAATCTCAAGCTTATCATGAGCGACGAGGGCTATGGAAAAAACGACTATATCGAGACATCAAGACATCTTGTAGTAATAACGGCTCCCGGACCCGGAAGCGGAAAAATGGCAACCTGTCTTTCTCAGCTCTATCACGAGCATAAACGCAATATAAGTGCAGGCTATGCGAAGTTTGAGACCTTCCCGATCTGGAATATACCGCTTCGTCATCCCGTAAATATTGCTTACGAGGCTGCAACCTCCGACCTTAACGACGTAAATATGATCGATCCCTTCCACCTTGAGGCGTATGGTGAAACTACGGTCAACTACAACAGAGATGTAGAGATATTCCCGGTTCTTAACGCTATGTTTGAGAAGATCCTCGGTACGTCACCGTACAAATCGCCGACAGATATGGGCGTGAATATGGCGGGAAACTGCATAGTTGACGACGAAGCAGTCTGCGAAGCTTCAAAGCAGGAGATAATCCGCCGTTATTATGTAGCGCAGTGCGGACGTAAGGCTGGAACTGTTCAGGAGGAAGAGATAATCAAGCTGGAGCTTCTTATGAATCAGGCTGGAGTTACAAGCTCTGACCGCAGAGTAGTCGCAGCAGCTCTTGAAAAGGAACAGGCAACAGGCGGACCTGCTGCCGCAATGGAGCTTCCCGACGGAACAATTATTACCGGAAAAACTTCCAATCTTCTCGGAGCTGTATCGGCGCTTCTGCTGAATGCCCTTAAATACTTCGGAGGAATTGATGAAGAGTCACTGCTGATGTCCCCGGACGTAATTGAGCCGATTCAGAATCTCAAGGTTGAACACCTCGGAAATCAGAATCCTCGCCTGCATACGGATGAAACGCTTCTTGCGCTGTCAATATGTGCAACGACAAGCCCGGAAGCAAAATGCGCTATGGAGCAGATCTCAAAGCTAAGAGGATGTGAGGTTCATTCGACAGTTATTCTTTCGGCAGTCGATGAACGTATTTTCAAGCGTCTCGGAATCAATCTGACCTGCGAGCCAAAATATAATTAATATCATAGCCGCTGTGTTTTTACAATTGAACACGGCGGCTGTTTGATTTTCTGAGCATTGTGTTCAGCTGCAAAGACCTCTTTTCCTATTAATGGATTCGTTAGTGTGTTAGCCTCAGCAAACTAACTTGACAAATGTTAAAACAAAGTATATACTTATTTTAAGTATACATCATATCAAACAGAGGTGATTTTATGACTCAATATAACGTAACAGGCATGAGCTGTGCCGCTTGCAGCGCCCGTGTGGAAAAGGCTGTATCAAAGGTTCCGGGAGTTTCCTCATGCTCGGTAAGCCTGCTGACTAATTCCATGAGCGTTGAGGGTACTGCCGATACTCAGACAATTATCGCCGCTGTTAAAGCCGCAGGCTACGGCGCTTCCGTCAAGGGAGCTGAAAAAGCACAGGAAAATGAACTCTCCGAAGCCGACAAAAGCACTGCTCCGCTGAAACAGCGTCTTATATGGTCTCTGGGATTCCTTGTTCTGCTGATGTATATCTCCATGGGACATACTATGTGGAACTTTCCGCTTCCAGATATTCTCGCAAAAAATCACATTGCAATAGGAATCGTTCAGCTTCTGCTGACGATCGCAGTAATGATAATCAATCAGAAGTTCTTCATCAGCGGCTTCAAGGGGCTGATTCACAAAGCCCCGAATATGGATACTCTTGTTGCGCTCGGCTCGGGAGCGTCCTTCGCTTACAGCGTATATGCTCTCTTTGCCATGACTAACGCTCAGCTGAACGGTGATTCCGACGCTGTTATGCACTATATGCACGAATTTTACTTTGAGTCGGCTGCAATGATCCTTACGCTAATTACAGTCGGAAAAATGCTTGAAGCCCGCTCCAAGGGCAGAACTACCGACGCTCTGAAAGGTCTCATGAAGCTTGCTCCGAAAACGGCTGTTCTCATCAGGGACGGCATTGAAACAGAAGTTCCCGTCGAGCAGGTCAGAAAGGGAGATGTTTTTGCCGTTCGTCCCGGAGAGAGCATTCCAGTGGACGGAATCGTGCTGGAGGGAAGCAGTGCTGTGAATGAAGCTGCTCTGACAGGCGAAAGCATTCCTGCGGACAAGACTGTCAGTGATACGGTTTCGGCTGCCACTGTGAATCAGTCAGGCTTCCTGAAATGCGAAGCAGTCAAGGTCGGCGAAGATACCACGCTCTCTCAGATAATTAAAATGGTCAGCGACGCTGCCGCAACAAAGGCTCCTATCGCTAAGACTGCGGACAAGGTTTCGGGAATTTTCGTTCCTGCTGTAATTATCATAGCTCTCATAACAGCGGCTGTGTGGCTTATTGCAGGACAAAGCTTCGGATATGCTCTTGCAAGAGGTATTTCCGTTCTCGTTATCAGCTGCCCGTGCGCTCTGGGACTTGCAACTCCTGTGGCTATCATGGTCGGAAGCGGTATGGGAGCTAAAAACGGTATCCTTTTCAAGACGGCTGCTTCCCTCGAGGAGACAGGCAGAACCGAAATAGTCGCTCTCGACAAAACAGGTACGATAACATGCGGTCAGCCAAAGGTTACGGATATAATTCCTGCGGAGGACTATACCACTGAGCTGCTCCTTTCAGAAGCTTTGATGCTGGAAGCAAAGAGCGAGCATCCTCTGGCTAAGGCAATCATTGAAAAGGCTCAGGAGCTGAATATGACTCCTGACGAGGTAACAGACTTCAAGGCTCTTCCCGGAAACGGTCTTACGGCTGTAAACAGCGGCGGTGAGGTTCTGTCCGGAGGAAATCTTAATTTCGTCTCGGGTAAGACTACGATTTCGCCCGAAATGAAGCTCAAAGCCGAGGCTCTCGCAGAAGAGGGCAAGACTCCCCTTTTCTTTTGCAGAAACAACAAATTCAGCGGAATTATCGCTGTTGCAGACGTCATCAAGGAGGAAAGCCCTCAGGCTGTCAGGGAGCTGAAAAATATGGGGATCCGTGTTGTTATGCTCACAGGTGACAACGAACGCACTGCCAGAGCTGTCGGCAGACTGGCTGGTGTTGACGAGGTCATTGCAGGAGTCCTCCCCGACGGCAAGGAAAAGGTTATACGCAGTCTGAAAAAACAGGGCAAGGTCACTATGGTCGGCGATGGTATCAATGACGCTCCTGCGCTCACCCGTGCTGATACGGGAATCGCTATCGGTGCAGGTACGGATATTGCAATTGACGCAGCTGACGTGGTTCTGATGAAAAGCCGCCTTACAGATGTTCCTGCCGCAATAAGACTGAGCCGTGCAACCCTCAGGAATATCCGTGAAAATCTGTTCTGGGCGTTTATCTATAATATTATTGGTATCCCCCTTGCGGCAGGCGTATGGATTCCCCTGCTCGGTTGGAAGCTCAGTCCTATGTTCGGAGCGGCAGCGATGAGTCTTTCAAGCTTCTGCGTTGTTTCAAATGCACTGAGACTCAATCTATTCAAAGTTCACAGTCCTGCAAAGGATAAGAAAATCAAAGCTAAAAATAAGAAAAAGGAGAATGATTCTATGGAAATCACTATGAAAATCGAAGGCATGATGTGCGGTCACTGCGAGGCTTCTGTTAAAAAGGCTCTCGAGGCAATTCCCACTGTTGCAGAGGCTGTTGTAAGCCACGAGGCAGGTACGGCTGTTGTTACTCTCACCGAGGAGACTCCGTTTGAGGTTCTCAAAAAGGCTGTCGAGGATAAGGATTACACGGTTACAGGCTGATATTACAGACGCCTTTGATACATTGTGTCAAGGGCGTCTTTTAATTTTTATGCTTTGAGGCAACACCGCACAATCTTTGTGCAGTGTTTAATTTTATCAGAACGGCTCTGTAATATCTTGACAATATACTTTGAATGAGATATAATGAAATTTGCATGACTAAATGGTAAATTTACCATAATATTAATGGGAGGACAAATATGAAAATACTTTTTGTTTTGCTGTTTCTGCTGTTTATTGCAGATGTCATTTTTATTTCGCTTGAATTCAGAAAGAACAATACAACGCAGAATGGCAAAAAGCTCAGACCCTCAGAGATGATCTGCGGAACAATTACCCTGATCCTGCTCATTGCAGGTATCGGCGATCTGACCGGATTGATACAGGATTCGGATTACAGCGGTACCTTCGGACTAATGGGAATATCAGCAGCCGCAGCCTTTTTGCTGCTCCTGATAAGCCGCAGGACCGGAGGCAGTAAAACTGCCGGATTTGCTGCAAAGGCTGTTGCTGTAGCTGCAATTCTCGAGCTTACGCTGTTCAACGTTCCGTCATACCGTGTATTCTTCGGCGGCTATGAGGAGAAAACAGTGTTCCCGTCGGGAGCATATATCGACGACACGGGTGCTTACGTTGACAAGGACGGAGTCGCTGTAAATCCCGACAGAGGCGGGATACATCTGGAATATAAGGATATAGACATTCCTGTAAGAACAATATATGCCGACGTGAAATTCAGCAGCGAAAACGCAGTGGCAAGCATGGCTGTTGACGTTAAGGACGAGGCACGACAGGGCGGCTACCGTTCGGATATAGCTCAGCAGATTATTTCCGCAAAGAAGGATTATTCCCGGTATACAACTCTTGATGTTTCGGGAAATGTCAGCGATATAAAGGTAAAAATCGCCATTAATACCGACGCTGACAATGAGAGCACGGTTGATGTTTACAGCATTACCTTTAACAAAATGATACCCTTTGAGATCTTCTATGTGAGATATCTGTTCATAGCGCTGATTTCGGTATTTGTGTATGCAGTCGTAAAAGGCAGTTATTTCAATCGTTCCTATCGTCAGAACGAGCTCTTCTGCAAAGCCGCAACACTGCTTATTGCAGCCGCTGCGTGCGTTACTGCGTTCAGCGGAGTCAATTACAAGCGAGGTGATATGAGCTGGAAAGAGCTTATTGAAACCGACGAGGGAAATCAGATGTCCCTCGAGCTTGTGGAAGCCTTTGAAAAGGGAAATGTTTACCTTGATGCAGTCCCAAATGATGAGCTTCTTTCTCTGAAAGACCCGTATGACCGCTGGACGAGGGATATTGTGTCTTACTACGAATGGGATCATGTATTGTGGGAGGGTAAGTATTACTCCTATTATGGCATTGCACCGGTAGTTCTTTTGTTTATGCCGTTCCACAAGCTGACCGGTAACTATTGTCCGGACGAAATTGCAGTTCTGCTGTTCTCGGTCATCGGCTTTATCGGACTTGCTTTCCTGATGATGAGAATAGTAAAGAAATGGTTTGCGGACATACCAAGCGGATTCTACTTGTCGGCTGTTATAATTCTTTTCATTAACTGCGGAGTATGGCACAGTCTGGCACGAACGGATTTCTATGAAGTCGCTACCTCTGCCGGATTTGCTTTCCTGACATGGGGAGCCTATTTCCTCATTTCGGCAAATATTATCGGCAAGGGTATAATCTCGCTGCCTCGGGCACTGTTTGCGTCGCTGTTCATGGCAATAGCGGTATTATGTCGCCCGACTCTTGTTCTCTACTGTATCTGCGGAGCATTGTTCATGCTTATGGCTCTGAAGCGTTCTTCAGTGAGAGACTGCAAACAGGAGCAGAAATGGTTCAACAGCAGAAGCATACGCTACATAGTGTGTGCATTCCTGCCGATGGCGGCTATCGGTCTTATTCAGATGTGGTATAACTATGCGAGATTCGGCTCACCGTTTGAATTCGGAATACAGTACTCTCTGACTATCAACAACTTCACAAAGACAGAGTTCCATCCGAACCTTTCGTGGATAGCTGTATATAACTATCTGTTCAACCCTCCTGTATATACAGCGGATCATCCGTTTATAAGCACAAATTTCCAGGACATGGGAGTAAACGGATTCTTCTTTCTCGATGAAACTACCATGGTAACCTCAGGATTATTCTGGCTTGTTCCGCCGATGATAGCTTATTTCTTCTCAGGAAAAGCTTTAAAGCGGCTTCCCGACAGAAAGACAAAGCTAAGCTCGGCAATATATATTGCGCTTCCGTGCGTAATAGTTCCTTTCGGCATTATTGCCGCCGTATGGGAAAGCGGATATACCTCAAGATACATATCCGACTTTGCTTGGCAGGCGATTCTCGGTGCATTTGCAATATGCTTCTTTATGTACAGCAATATGAAAAATGATACGCTCAGGAAAGGTATGAAACTGTTTTTCAGTATCTCGCTTGTATGGACTTCGGTTGTATCCTCTGTGCAGATATTCAACCACTTCTTCAGATACAGCGCTTATCACTGGGACTATCCGGAAATGGCGGCATTCCTGACAAAGCTGTTTAATTTCTGGAGATAATATGTGCGTCCGGAATTTCCGGCTTTATAACTTATCAGATAATATTGAGCTGCTGTACCGGCTGTAAACGGTGCAGCAGTTCTTTTTCTTTATTATCAGCCTCAGGTTTTACATTTTTCGCCCGATTCATGCCAAAAATATTATAAGCCAAAAAAACAGTAGAAATCTTCACAAAATTGTGCTATAATAACTAACGATGTTTTTGCGGAATGGTTTTCCGTAATCTTTCAATCTTTGAAACATCACCTGTAAGGAGGTTCATAAATGAAAAAAGTTCAATTTACCGAGACCGTCCTGCGTGACGCTAATCAGTCGCTGATGGCTACACGTCTCCCCTACTCCGATTATGAGGCTATTCTGCCGGATATGGACAAGGCTGGCTACTACTCAATCGAGTGCTGGGGCGGCGCTACTTTCGATTCATGTCTGCGATATCTCAACGAGGATCCGTGGGAGCGTCTGCGTAAGCTCAGAAAAAATCTGCCGAATAATAAGCTTCAGATGCTTCTGAGAGGTCAGAATCTGCTCGGTTATAAACATTATCACGATGATGTTGTTGAAAAATTCATCGAGCTGTCTATCAAGAACGGTATCGACGTTATCCGTATCTTCGACGCTCTCAACGATTTCAGAAATATTCAGACTGCTCTCGAGGCTACAATGAAATACGCTAACGAGAATACTGTTGCTTCGGGATGTATCTCCTATACCCAGAGTCCGGTTCATACTGTTGACAAGTATGTCGAGATGTGCCGTGAACTCAAGAGAATGGGCTTCCAGACCATCTGTCTCAAGGATATGGCAGGTACTATGACTCCGTATGAGGCTGAGCATCTCATTAAGGGAATCAAGGACGCTGTCGGCGATATTCCTCTTATTCTCCATACGCACAGCACTACGGGCATGGCTTATATGACTCTGCTTAAAGCTATCGACTCGGGTATTGATGTTATTGATACGGCTTCTTCCTGCTTCTCGGGAGGTACTTCTCAGCCTGCTACAGAGACTATGTTCTACATGCTCCAGCAGTACGGAATCGAGACCGGTCTTGACGAGGATATAATCAACAAGGTAAACGACTACTTCAAGCCGATAAAGCAGAAGTATATCGACAACGGTCAGATCAATCCCAAGAGCCTTGCTACGGACGCTCAGGCTCTCGTTTACAAGGTTCCGGGCGGAATGCTCTCGAATATGATCGCAAACCTCACCGATATGAAGGCTATGGACAAGTTCGACGCGGCTCTTGAGGAGATCCCGAAGGTAAGAAAAGACCTCGGCTATCCTCCGCTTGTAACGCCCCTTTCGCAGATGGTCGGAAATCAGGCTGTAACAAATGTTCTCGTGGGCGAAAGATATAAGAGTATCTCCAAGGAGGTAAAGAACTATATCAAGGGCGAATACGGCATTGCTCCGGCACCTGTCAGCGAGGAGCTTGTGACTAAGGTTCTCGGCGAGGGCGGAAAGCCTGTTGACTGCCGTATCGAGGATAAGAAGCGCACAGGCGAGGACTTCGCCGACGCTAAGAAGGCTCTCGGCGAGCTTGCACGCTCTGAGGAGGATATCATGAGCTATATCTGCTATCCCGACCAGACGCTGAAATTCCTCAAGGCACGCAGGGAAAAGGAAGAAAATGAAGCCGTTTACACTATCGAGGAAATGTAAGGAGGCATGGCTATGAACGAATATATTGCGTCTGCCGCTTCCGACATCACTATCGCCGATGCGGGTATTACGGCAATCTTCGGATATGCAGTTGTTTTTGCAGGTCTTGCAGTCCTCATGGCGCTTCTGTGCCTTACAGGAGCTTACTTCAAAGCCAAGGACAAAAAGGCTCAGGCAAAGCAGGCTGAAACAGTAGCAGTCATAAGCGGTTCTGACGGTCCGACACTTATTTTTAAGACTGAATCGGTTTCTGATACACCGCTTGCTCCCGGTTCGGCAGGCCGTGTGAAGCTCTATGATGTTCCCGACAAGGAAGCTGCTATGATCATGGCTATCGTTGCCGACAAAATGCAGAAGCCTCTGAACGAACTGCATTTCATTTCCATTAAGGAGGTTAAATAATCATGAAATACAAGGTTACTTTAAACGGAAAAACCTACGAAGTCGAGGTCGAGGCAGGAAAAGCTGTTCTTCTCGATGAGTACGAGGCATGCGCTCCTGCGCCTGCGGCTGCCCCTGTGACTGCGGCTCCTGCGGCTCCTGCACCGGCGTCTGCACCGGCACCGGCTGCTTCTGTAAATCTCGCTGACGGCGAGCCCGTAAACTCGCCTATGCCCGGAAATATCCTCAGCGTAAACATTAAGCAGGGCGATAAGGTCAAGGCAGGTCAGGTTCTGGCTGTTCTTGAGGCTATGAAGATGGAAACCGAAATTCCGGCTCCCAAGGACGGCACCGTCGTTCAGGTAGTTACCTCCAAGGGCGCAGTTGTTGAAACAGGCTCTCCCCTTGTGGTTCTTGCTTAAGGAGGGCTTTTATGGATATTCTTGAAACCCTGAAAACAATTCTCGGCGATTCGGGATTTGCCGGCTTCTTTATGGACGGCGGCTGGAAAAATCTCATTATGATCGCAATTTCCTGCGTTCTGCTTTATCTGGGAATTGTTAAGAAATTTGAACCGCTTCTTCTCGTGGGAATCGCTTTCGGCTGCCTGCTTGCAAATGTCTCCAACTTTTTCGCAGACGGTGCAAGCTCCGCTGACGCGCTCTATCATCCCGAGCTGTGGGAGGCTTTCCTCGACGAATCAAGCGAATATTACCACAGCTACGGGCATATCATGTCCAACGGCGGACTTCTCGATATTCTGTATATCGGCGTTAAAACAGGACTCTATCCGTCGCTTATCTTCCTCGGAATCGGCGCAATGACTGACTTCGGTCCGCTTCTTGCAAATCCAAAGAGCCTGCTTCTCGGAGCTGCCGCTCAGCTGGGAGTATTTCTCGCTTTCTTCGGAGCGATAATGCTCGGATTTACAGGAGACGAAGCAGCTTCGATCGGTATCATCGGCGGTGCGGACGGTCCTACGGCTATCTTCCTGACAGGAAAGCTTGCTCCTCATCTGCTCGGACCTATCGCTGTTGCGGCTTACTCGTACATGGCGCTTATTCCGATGATTCAGCCTCCGCTTATGAGGCTGCTCACTACCGAAAAGGAACGCTCCGTTAAGATGGAGCAGAGCCGTCAGGTCTCAAAGGCTGAGAAGATCGTTTTCCCGATTATTGTTGCTCTGTTCGTAATTCTTCTTCTTCCGTCTACAGCTCCGCTGATCGGCTGCCTGATGCTCGGCAATCTCTGGAAGGAGTGCGGCGTTACGGGACGACTTTCCGATACAGTTCAGAACGCTCTCATGAACATCGTAACTGTATTCCTCGGAATCTCCGTTGGCGCAACAATGGTAGCGTCAACCTTCCTCAAGCTCCAGACTTTGTATATCGTAGGTCTCGGACTTCTCGCTTTTGGCTTCTCTACAGTCGGAGGTCTCCTCATCGGAAAGGTTATGTACAAGCTCTCGGGCGGAAAAATCAATCCGCTTATCGGCTCTGCCGGAGTTTCTGCTGTTCCGATGGCTGCAAGAGTTTCTCAGATCGAGGGTCAGAAGGCTAATCCTTCAAACTTCCTCCTCATGCACGCTATGGGACCCAATGTTGCAGGCGTTATCGGCTCGGCTATCGCTGCCGGATTCCTCCTTGCGGTGTTTGGTTAAGGTTCAGCTTATACGAGAAAAGACTGCCTTTTGTGTAAGGGCAGTCTTTTTTGATTTTTCCTGATCTAGGGTGTGTTGACGCTAAGCCAAACACACCCTAATCATCTTCTCTTATACGGAGCTTTTTCATCGGTCAGACCAAGCAGATAATCCACACTCGTACCGTAAAACTGTGCAAGCTTTATCGCTGTTTCTGCACTGAGAGCTATTGTTCCCGTTTCGTACTGGGAATAAGTATTCTGCGATATGCTGAGATATTCAGCAACCTGACGCTGCTTTATGTCACTGTCCTCCCGAAGATTCCGGATACGTTCAAATACCATTTCTATCACCCGATTACAGTATGCCATATCTGAAATAAAGATATTGACTTTTATCTGTAATACAGATAAAAGCGTTGTTATATTTGCAATCCGTCCGCAATCGCCGTCCCATTTCCACTTTAATGATGTAAAGTTCAGCGTTATGAAGTGTAACACTATAAATTCATGAAGTTTTTTTCTGAAATCCATTGACAAACTATAGTCACTATGCTATAATTAAAACAGAATTTAACCTATTTTAAAGGAGAGATTGTAATTATGAAGGAAATTTCAAAGCTTATGGATTACCGCTCAGATGTAAGATTAGTTGACGCTACTATGCGTGACGGGGGACTGGTTAACGACTTCTATTTCACAGATGATTTCGTAAGAGACCTCTATCTTACTAACATCAAAGCCGGCGTTGACTATATGGAATTCGGATATAAGGCTTCTAAGGAAATGTTCGACCCCACTAAGTTCGGCAAGTGGAAGTTCTGTAACGATGAGGATATCAGAGCTATCGTCGGCGAAAATAATACCGACCTCAAAATTGCTGTAATGGCTGATATCGGAAGATGCAACAAGAGTGACTTTATCGAGCGCTCAGAAAGCCCTATTGATCTCGTTCGTGTTGCTACATATCTCCACACTATTCCTGCTGCTGTCGATATGATCGAGGATGTTGCCAAGAAGGGTTACGAGGTAAGCTGCAATATCATGGCTATCTCAAATGCTAACGACAAGGAGATCGAGGCTGCTCTCGATATCCTCGGAAAGTCCCCTGTCGATGTTTTCTATATCGTTGACAGCTTCGGTTCGCTCTATCCTGAGCAGATTGCAAGAATTGCTGATATGTACCTCAACTTTGCTGCAAAGTACAACAAGAAGGTGGGTATCCATGCTCATAACAACCAGCAGCTCGCTTTCGCAAACACTATTGAGGCTGTAGGCGACGGTGTTGACTGGCTCGACGGTACATACGCTGAGATGGGCAGAGGTGCTGGAAACTGCGCTATGGAGCTTCTCCTCGGCTTCCTCCGCAATCCCAAGTATAACGTATATCCCGCATTCCAGTTCATCGAGAAGCACATGAACAAGCTCAAGGAAGACGGCGTTGTCTGGGGCTATGATCTCCAGTATCTTATGACAGGTATCCTCAATCAGCACCCGAGAACTGCTATTCAGTTCACAAAGGACGGAAGAAAGGATTACGCTGAGTTCTATAAGGAAATCGTTGTAATGGATTAATTGAAGATAAAGATTAAAGGCAGGGTTTATCCCTGCCTTTAAGAAATTAACGGGACGTTGGTTACGCCGTCCCCTGCAAATGTGCAATGTAAAATAGGAAAATTGTAGGGGCGCTCATCGGGCGCCCGTTTCGTTTTCTCGGATTTGATTCACCATGTCCGGGCGGATGATATCCGCCCCTACGGAGTTCAAGGAAAGAAAACATTTTAGCCCGGTCTTGCCATAGGCAAGCCCCTACACCCATACATTTTTAATCTGAAAGTAAAGTTTTACAACATACTAAGCTGTAATACTACTTAACAACGACCTTATGGAATACCTTTTTACCCTTTTTAACGATAGTCTCGCCTGAGAGAGCGATCATGCTCTTGGGGTCAGTGACCTTCTCGTCGTTAACGGAGATACCGCCCTGCTGAACGAGTCTGCGAGCCTCTGAAATTGACGGAGCAAGACCTGTCTTAACGAGGATATTGAGGATTCCCATTGAACCGTCTGTAAGGTCGGAAGCATTGATTTCGGTAGTAGGCATATTTGCATTAGAACCGCTGCCGCCGAATACAGCCTTAGCTGCTTCACGAGCCTTGTCAGCCTCCTCGTCGCCGTGAACGAGCTTTGTAAGCTCATAAGCGAGAAGCTCCTTAGCCTTGTTGAACTGAGCTCCTTCCATAGTTTTCTCCATCTCCTCGATTTCCTCGATAGGCACGAAGGTGAGCATTTTCAGGCACTTGATAACATCAGCGTCGGAAACGTTTCTCCAGTACTGGAAAAACTCGTAGGGAGTAGTCTTTGCAGCGTCAAGCCATACTGCGCCCTTTTCAGTTTTACCCATCTTCTTGCCCTCGCTGTTGAGGAGGAGCGTGATAGTCATAGCGTAAGCGTCCTTGCCGAGCTTACGTCTGATGAGCTCAGTACCGCCGAGCATATTGCTCCACTGGTCATCGCCGCCGAACTGCATATTACAGCCGTATCTCTTGAAAAGCTCAAGGAAATCATAGCTCTGCATAATCATGTAGTTGAACTCGAGGAATGAAAGACCTCTTTCGAGTCTCTGCTTGTAGCACTCAGCAGTGAGCATTCTGTTTACGCTGAAGCATGCTCCGACATCACGGAGAAGCTCGACATAATTGAGATTCATGAGCCAGTCAGCGTTGTTTACAATGATAGCCTTGTCCTCAGAGAAGTCGATAAAGCGGCTCATCTGCTTCTTGAAGCAGTCAACGTTATGCTGGATCGTCTCGGGAGTCATCATCTTTCTCATGTCTGTTTTGCCTGAGGGATCGCCGATCATAGCAGTTCCTCCGCCGATGAGAACGATGGGCTTATTGCCAGCCATCTGGAGTCTCTTCATCAGGCAGAGCGCCATGAAGTGACCTACATGGAGACTGTCGGCAGTCGGGTCAAAACCAATGTAGAATGTAGCCTTTCCGGCATTTACAAGCTCTTCAATTTCTTTTTCGTCGGTCAGCTGAGCAAGCAGACCTCTGCGTTTGAGTTCTTCAAAAGTAGTCATAGATAATTCTCCTTATATAAAATAAAAATATTTAATGTGTATCAAAGCAGGATGTTCAGATCCTGATCAAACCGTGAGCTATCCTCTTCCGCAAGTACTTCTCCGACGATCTGGTTTGCCGGAAAAACCGCTCCCGACTTTTTATCATCGTCCTTAAAGAACGACATTACAAAGTTAAAGGAATAGATGACAAAAAGAATGGCAAATATGATAAGTACATATACAAACCACGGATATGTCTGGAAAAAGGTTTTCGGCGGCGGCGGAGGGTCGGGCTTCTTGAATTTGCAGTATCGGGTGGGAATATCAATTCCGACGAAGTAGCCCTGCAATTGGAGGAACTCGGACAGTACAGCGAAGCCGTCCTTATAGAAAGCGACCATGCGGTCACGGTCATTTCCGATATCCTTATAGCTGGTAGGAAGCTTGAATGTCCAGTCGGCTCCCTGCTTATTGAAAATGACTCTGAAAAACTTGGCTTTATTAGCTGCGTCAAAGCCCGATTTCTCATACAGCTCGTCGTCGTTGTCTACATCGTCGATATGACACATAACAGCGTTTTTTCCCTCAAAGTCAACCAAAGCAAGCAGAGTCTGATTATCCTCGATAGCCTTGTCCACGTCCTTTTCGGATGGAACTTTTACTACATTCATCGTTATTACACCTCCGTCATAAGTCAAAGAATGATAACTGTAAATCTCCGTATCCTCTTTTATAGGCAGAGATTATGTCTCTCATATCGTATAGAATGCCCAGCCGTTCACACTCGGCAGAGAAGATATTCCAGAGTCGTTTTGCTTTCGGACTGGTACAGGTATAGCGTTCTCCGAAGGTTCTGATATAGCGTTCACGAAGCTTCTGCTCCGGGAAAAGCTTGTCCAGCTTATTAAAATAGTATTCACGCTGGTTACTGCGGAGAGTCATTCCGAAAGAAGGGTAAATACACCGCACACCGCATTCGTGAGCGGTTCGGACGATTTTCATGATATTCTCCTCAGAGTCCTCAATAAATGGCAGCACAGGCATCATGGTGATTCCCGTAAAAAGACCGTTGTCAGCCATTTTGGCAAGAGCTTCAAATCGCTCTGATGAAAGTGAAACATTTGGCTCAAGAAGTCTGCAAAGCTCATCGTCGGCAGTAGTAACAGTCATTTTGCACAGCACAGGAGAATGCTCGGAAATCTCCTTGTAAACGTCGATATCACGAACTATCAGGGAGCTTTTGGTAATGACCGTTATTCCGAAATTATAAGCGCTGATAAGCTCCAGAGCGTGACGTGTGAGGAGTTCCTGAGCCTCAAAGGGATTATATGGGTCGCTCATGGCTCCGGTGCCGATTACTCCGGAGCGAACTTTTCTACGAAGCTCATCACGGAGAATA
>JAFTPG010000094.1 GCA_017463375.1 Ruminococcus sp.
ATAAAATTACAGCGTTATATTGTCGATTAAGCAACGATGATATGCTTGATGGTGAGAGTAATTCCATAACAAATCAAAAGGCTATTCTTTTAAAGTACGCACAGGACAACCATTTTCCGAATCCGCAGTTCTACATAGATGACGGTTACAGCGGTACAAATTTTCAGCGTCCCGATTTTATGAGAATGATTACGGATATGGAAAACGGCAAGATAGGAACTATCATCACAAAAGACTTATCCCGACTTGGACGTGACTATCTCAAAACAGGCGAATACATTGAACTTATTTTCCCTGACTATGATATTCGGTATATCGCTATCAATGATAATGTTGATACTGCAAAAAGCGAGAATGAAATGATGGTGTTCCGCAACGTGTTTAATGATTTTTACGCCAAGGACACAAGCAAGAAGGTCAGGGCTGTTTTCAAAGCTAAAGGATTATCTGGAAAGCCACTTGCTACCTTACCGCCTTACGGATATGTCAAATCTGAACAGGATAAAAACGTTTGGCTGGTTGACGAAGAAGCGGCTGCTGTTGTCAAGAAAATTTTCAAGCTTTGTATTGATGGGAACGGACCGTTAAGAATTGCTAAAATGCTTACGGAAGAAAAAATTCTTAAACCGACAGCATACTGGCAATTCAAAAGCAATGGTACAATTCCTGATGATAAACCATATCGCTGGTCTGCGAGAACTGTTGCGGACATTCTTGAAAAAATTGAATATGTAGGACACACAGCGAATTTCAAAACCAGACGTAAATCCTACAAAAACAAGAAGAAAGTCAAGAATGATAAAACCGATTGGGTGATTTTTGAGAATACCCACGAACCTATTATCAAGCAGAAAGATTTTGATTTGGTGCAAGAGCTTCGCCAAAACAAACGTAGAATTCAGAAGAACGGTGAAATGAGTCCGTTTTCGGGAGTCGTGTTCTGCGCCGATTGTGGCAGTAAAATGTATCTCTGCCGTTCACAAAGTCTTACTTCGGAGCAGGAGCATTTGAAATGTTCTCATTATGCAAAATTTCAGGATGAATGCTCGGCTCATTATATACGGACATCGGTGCTGAAAGAAATCGTGCTTACTGAAATCAACAAATTGCTTGATAATGTGCATAACAATGAGGAAGATTTTCTTAAAACAGCGATGGAAGCTTCTGCAGCAGTAAGATTAACCGAACTCAAGAAAGCAAGAAAAACGCTTGACCAGTCGGAAAAGAGAATTGCCGAACTGGACAAGCTGTTTACAAGGCTTTATGAGGATAATGTAAGCTGTAAGATTTCTGATGAAAGATTTTCTGTGATGTCAACAAATTATGAGGACGAGCAGAGAACGCTAAAACAAGCGGTTGCTGAGATTACTGCTTTCATCGACACCAATGAGCAGAAAAAAGCGAATATTGATATGTTTTTGAATATCGTCCGAAATCGCACACGAATAACGGAGCTTACCCCTGAGGTTGTCCACGAATTTATAGAGAAAATCGTTGTTTATGCTCCCGATAAGTCAAGCGGGCACAGACGTCAGAGGATTGACATTGTTTACAGATTTAAGGCGGCAACGGCTACTGTTGTCGCTGACAGGCAGGAATACAGCAAAAAGAGAAAGGCTGCGTAGGATTTCTACGCAACCTCTACTCTGAATGTTGAATACTTCTTTATGGGAGACCAGTCTTGGTCGCCCGCTAATTTTAAGATTTATCGACAGTCTCACGGTATGCATTGCATACCGTTTTGTATTTATATTTATTAATCCTTGCTCGGCTCAACAGCGGAGTATCTGATTCTGATTTCAGGGAGCTTCACAATAATTGTATAAGAATTAAAGAGACCGTCCTCAGCTGAGATATCGTTCTCGCCCGAAGCGGGAGGAGCGAAAATCTTCATAGTCATGTCGCACGCACCGTCAAGGGGCTTCTCATAGAAAGCGGACATGAGGTCAATTACCTTAGCCTGAGGTGACTTATAGAACCATCTGCCGTTGATTTCAATCATGAGGTTGGAGTCATCCTCGAAATAAAGCTCGCAGAAGTGAGGGTTGCTGTCGAAATGAAGCGGAACTGCGATTCCCTCAGCGTCCTCAGAGCCTCCCCAGCGGAGAGTTACGGGAAGCGAAAGCTCCTCTCCCTGAGTCATTGACGGCAGGAACCATTCGTCATGGATGATTTCCTTATATGTCTGCATAACAGGCTGCTCAATACCTACATCGGCATTGTTGGGATCCTGAATTTCCAGACCAAGACGTCCTCTGTCACGGAACTGATAGAAGGTGAAGCCTGTAAACCACTCAGCGTTATCCTCCTTGAGAATATCGCAGAACTCCTTGACCATTTCAGCCTGCTCGTAAGCGCCTGTAACATCTCCGTCAGCATTGAACTCGGACATTACCATAGGCTTTGAAACTCCTCCGTTGATGAACCTGAAACGCTCATAGCTCTCCTTAGTCATCTTGTAGGTCTCACGCACAGAGCCTCTGCTGTGAGATCTTCCGCCCGGCTCAGCAACATCGTAGGGCCAGCCCCAGTGAAGCGCCATGTACTTGTCCACCGACCAGATATCGGTTTCCTTAACAGCCTGAGAGAATTCCTTTTCCTTTTCGATCTCGCCTGTTTCGGGATTCTCAACGCCACCTATGCAGAGAATCGTTGAAACGTTCGGAGCGTGCTCCTTGATAATGCGTGAAGCACGGCAGTAAAAATCAGCAACCTCCTGATAGCTTGCACGCTTGTTGAATGAAAACCAGTTGCCGGTTGCCTCGTGGTTGATACGGAGAAGAAGTCTGCCAAAGGGGCGCAGATCCTCACCGATAGCAGCAAGGTGCTCGTCGGTTACATTGGGGTCAATGGTGAGAGTGAGGGTAACATCCTGACCATGACGGCGCACATCGCGCATGCAGGTAAAGGGCTCGCCGTCTGTATTTCCACCGAGACCGCCGAGATACGGGAAATAGTCATCGTAGGGGTAGTCCCACTGGAAGGATACATCAGCGTCCTTCATGACCTCGGAGATTCTTCCGGGCCATTCCTTGTCGAGAGGGTAGTAGCAGTACATAAGACTGATGCTTCTGTGAGGTCTGCCAAGCTTGCGGAGGATATAATCCTGATTAACGTATTCGCCTCGTTCGCTGCCGTCGCCTAAATCGACAGCGCACTTAGCCTTGCCCATATGGACCTTATAGATTTTTTCCATGAATTCAGAACCTTTCCGAAAATATAGTACCTTAATTATAATATGTCCGCAAATTTATGTCAATAGATAAAAGGTTATTTTTACGCAAATCAATTTTGCTGGCTGAAAATATTGAATATTGCATTTGTAGGGGCTGGCGTCCCCGACAGCCCGACTTCACTTTTGCTTGAATTTCTGGGATATGCAGGGGGCGCCCTCGCCGCCCCGCAGGCAGTGTGCATGCTTAATTAACGGGACGCCGTCCCCTACAGAATCATCTCCGATTATGTGTTATTTTTGAAAACCTGATTTCCGTGAGTGAGGGCTATGAGCTGTTGACAAATCATTGCAGAAATGATAAAATCAATAAAAAACATCAGGAGCATAATATGGCAAAGGAATTAAAAACAAACGCAATGCGTTTTCTTGACAAGAGTAAAATCGAATATAAAATCAACATCTACGAGTGTGATGAATTCATCGACGGAGTAACTGTCGCAAACAAGCTTGATCAGCCTCCCGAGGAAACCTTCAAAACGCTCGTTGCTCAGGGAAAAAGCGGAAGCTATTACTGCTTTCTTCTTCCCGTTGCTCTGGAGCTTGATATGAAAAAGGCTGCAAAAAGCGTCGGGGAAAAATCCGTGGAGCTGCTCCATGTGAAGGATATCACTAAGGTGACAGGCTATGTCCGCGGCGGATGTACTCCTATCGGCATGAAAAAGCAGTTCATGACCGTCGTTCATTCCTCGGCTGAGAAGCTCTCTCTTTTCTACATAAGCGGAGGCAGAATCGGTACGCAGATCCAGCTCTCGCCGATACAGCTCGTGAAAGCCATTCGGGGGAAGTTTGAGGATATTGTTTTATAATCAGGCTGTGCTGCCTAAAGTTTATTGACGATCCAAAACGGACGAACCGTAAGGCAACTGTCCGTACAGAAGTATATACGTGTAATATTGAGGAAAACCCTTTTGAAAAAGGGTTCTTCCTCAAACTCCTTTCCTAAAACTTTTTAGTTTTTAATTTCAGCCCCATAGGGTACACATCAAGAGCAACTGAAAAATCAAGTATTTTTTCTAATGTGTACCCTATGGGGCTGAAATTAAGATTGAAAGTCTTTGGAAGGGGGTTCGGGGGAGAACCTTTCTTCAGAAAGGTTTCACCCGATTAATACATATAATACTTCTGTACGGACAGTTGCCTTATGGTTCGTCCGTTAATGTTTATATCATCAATAATACATTTTTTCAAGTCTCCAGCCGCCGTCCTCGGCGAAAGCGGTACAGGAGACGGTATAAGGCTCGGGAGGGAGGTCACCGGGCTCCTGAATCATGGCAGTAACCTCGAATGTACAGCTTGAGCTGTTGGCGTGGGTCACATTGATTTCATAAGACGACCAGTCAACGTAATATCCGAAGCCGTCGAGCACATTATAGGTATCAATGCAGAGCTTGCCGTCGTATTCGAGATACATTCTACCCTGACGGGGGAAACTGGTAAGATACATATTTGCCGTTGAGTCGGTGTAAACAGAGTACACATAGCTTTCAAGCTCGGCATAGCTCGCAAACTCAGAGGTATCGACCTGATATATGCTCACACCGTCAAGAGGTTCGCCTATCGTGGAAAGAGGACGGTTTCTGAAAAGATCAAGACATCTCAGGTTTCCTGCGAAAAGGGATTCCATCTCGGACTGCATTGCACTGTACTCCACCTGCACTTCGGTGGGAGCTTCTGTTGGTTCGGGAGTCGGCGGAGCAGTAGGAGCTTCTGTAGGCTCGGGAGCAGACGCAGGCGGTGCAGTTGGAGCTTCTGTAGGCTCGGGAGTCGGCACAGAGGGCGGCTCGGGAACAGTTTCTGTTACAGTCTCAGGCTCTGCAACTGGAGGTACTGTAGGAACTGTGCTTTCGGGTTCGGTATAAAGAGTGCTCACCGGTGCTGTAGGGAGCTTAGGTTCACTCTCGGAGGATTTATCAGTATCATCTTCGGTTACGGTTGCGAGATGTATTGGATTATCCGGCTTTATATCGGAATTATCAGGGCCTTTTGTAGCATAATATATTCCTACGATTCCTCCTGCAAGAATAAGGCAAGCCGCTGCTGCCGAAGCATATTTGAACCATTTGGGTCTGTTGTACGGTTCAACGCCGTCAACATAGTTTTCATCATTTGTCAGGTTTATATTATCTTTCTTCATGTTCATCTTTCTTTCACATAAATTTAAAATACGTTCCTTTGCCGCATCGTCGAGAACGGGAACGGCTTCGGAAATTCTCTCAGCAGTATCCTCATCGGGACAGGTCAGCTGCTTGAGTTCTTTTTCTAAATTATACTTTTTCACAGCAATCACCCTTTCCTGCAAAATATGATTCTTCAAGCAGAATCTGTTTCATACGTTTTCTTGCTCTGACGCTGCGCTTCTGGACGGCAGCGGCGGTCATGGAGAGTATCTTCCCTATTTCACGATTGGTCTGACGGTAGTAATACTGACGGATTATTATTGAACTGTCAGGCTCGCCGAGACCGAGTATTATCTGCCACAGCCGCTGATTAAAGAGCTTCTGTTCGGTTTCCTGCTCGGGATTATCGGGCGAATGCGGAAGTCTGACTTCTTCGTCCTCAATTGACGAGGTTTTGTTTCGCCGATAAGTAATTCTCCTGTAAGCGTCAACCGCTGTTCGTTTTGCAATTGTACTGAGATAGCCTTTCAGCGAGCCGCCCGACGGAGAAAAGGCTTCTGCGCTCTGAAAAAATTCCACGAACACATCACTTACGCAGTCCTCGATATCCTCACGCTCCGCACTGTCTTTCAGCTTGCTCAGCACGATTGCATAGACAAGATTCCCGTACTGATCAATCAATGCCCTGTAGGCGTCGCTCGGTGACTCCTGCATTAATTTTCTCCACTCTGAATCTGTCATGTTTCCACCCCCTTGAAGCTTGGATTCCGCCGTTGTACTTATTCCGACGGATTCCTTGTTGAATCGATTCGTTATATACATTCGTTTCAGACAAATCGTTTCGGACACGGAAATATTTATTTTTTATTTTTAATTTATGTGAAGGAATTGTACATGCTCATATCAGAAAAAGGGACGCCCTATCAATGCAGGGCGTCCCTTTCTTTTGCTTTCGGGCGGATGATATCCGCCCCTACAGATTGGCTTCGGAGTCCGCCGGTCTTTTGAAAAAGACTGGACCGAAAACTCTCTGTCTTATCTTATCTGAGATATTCCGTAAAAAATCA
>JAFTPG010000095.1 GCA_017463375.1 Ruminococcus sp.
AGACCCCTTTCCAAAGACTTCAACTCAAATTTTCCAGATAGGGGCATGCCCCTATCTGGAAAATTTAAATAAAAGTTTTAGGGAGGGAGTTTGAGGGAGGACCCTTTTTCAAAAGGGTCTCCCTCAATAGATTGCGAAAATACACCCCAATAAGCAGCAAATTACCTCACTATTCGTTTTTGCCGAGTTTTTCGTACTCGCCGAACAGGATAACGGTCATGATGATCAGCAGGAAGGATGGAACGGGGGAATCCGCCTGATGGAGGGAGAAGCTAAGCTCCGAGGCAGCAACAGTCTCATCTGAGAGCATAAAAGGCATGATCAGGCGGCAGATAAATCCGCTGATTACGGCAGCAGTGAGTCTCAAAAAAATGAGAGGTCTGACGCTGAGTTTTCCCGAGGCAAGGGCAGCGATCTGCATAATGACGCATACTCCGCCGAAGGAAGCAAGACCGCACACTGCCGGGAGCAGTTTGTAATTATTTTCGGGAAGCTTATTCACAGCGGTGACGTCAAGAAAAGCATAAAGGAGTCCCTCGGCGGTTTCTGAGGAAAAGCCGCTGAGAGTTGAAATCAGCTCCGCTACATAGCCGAGTACTCCCGTGCTGCTGAGAAATGCAGTAAGAACCGAAAATGCGGCAATCATAATGCAGATATCAGCCATCGAGCGTCCTCCGCTGAGGATGCTTTCGGTCAGAACATCGGCGGAGATATTCAGCTTTTCCTTTTTAAGCGGAGGAGCCGCATTTCTGCGGAGTCTGAACGATAAAACGAGAGCTATCAGCAGATTTGCGGCAATCGTAGAAACGAGAATGATCCTGCCTGCTGTATGACTTCCGTAGAGCTGAGAGGAAATACAGCCGAAAATAAATGCAGGACCTGCACCGAAACAGACTCCTGAAAGAAGCTCCGCATCGTGTCGGGAGACGTGACCTTGTTCAGCTTCGGCACTGAGCATTTTAGCTCCGACGGGGTATCCTGCAAAGAGACTGAAAAGAAAAATCGGAAAGATACTTCCGTCCATGCCGAATATGGCTTTTCCCGGCTTTGTGAGGATTCGTGGGAATCTTCCGATTATTCCGCTTTTTACGAGAAAGCCCGACAGAATCATCATGCCGTACAGCGACGGAATCACAACTGTAAGGCATTTCATAACGGAGTCATAAACAGCAGTCTTTACCATATCCGTTTCTGTGAGACAGAATACAGTAACAAGAACGGCGGCAGATATTTTTATGAGCAGCAAAGTATTTTCCCGTATTTTTTTCATATTGATCACCCGATAAATCATATTATTCTTTAGGAAATAATATTCTTCTGGGAGTGATGGGCTTGTTTGACAGGATTGCCGATAAAACGAGAGATATACTGTATATGAATCCGGGAATGCATATCGAAAGCAACAAGGAGCTGCTTATAGAAAACTGCCGCAGAATCGAGGAATACAACGAGGTTTTCATGCGGCTGATATCGGGAAATCTTTGTATTCAGATATGGGGCAGCAGGCTCAGGGCTTACGATTTCAAGACAAAGGGTCTTATAGTGCGGGGGAAGATCTCGCAGATTGAATTTATCGAAAGGAACGACAGGAAAAATGTACAATCAGCTGAGAGGCAGCGTCAGGATTAATGCGTCGGGCAGGAATCTCTACAAATTCATCAATATGATTCACAGCGGACATATCTGCTGCTTTAAGCAGTACGTCCGCAGCGAGGTTTTCTACGCTGATATATATCGTCACGACCTCAGAAAGGTACAGCAGTTCGCCGAAGAGTGCGGCATAGAGCTGAAGCATTACGAGCACGAGACGCTGTCGAAAAAAATTCTCCGATACAGAAAAAGGATAGGTCTTGTACTGGGAATAATTCTTGTATCTGCGGCAACCCGGTATTTCTCCGGAATCGTTCTGACAATCGAGATACGGGGAAATTCAATCGTCAGCGACAGGGTGATCCTTGCGGCTCTCGAGGAGCTTGACATAAAGCAGGGCAGCTTCATAGACGATATAAATTTCGGCTGGTGCGAAAAGGAGCTCAGGCTGATGGTGGATGATATCTCATGGGCGGCGATCCGTCACACGGGGAATCGTGTAGTTGTAGAGGTTACGGAAATTGTCGAAAAGCCCGAGATGGTTCAGGAGCGTATGCCGTGCAATGTGATTGCCGACCGTGCGGCGCAGATAACCTCTACCTCCGTTTACGACGGACAGCTTATGCGTATCGTAGGTGATTACGTCATGCCGGGCGATATGCTTATAAGCGGAGTTATCGAGGATTCCAAAGGACACGTTACAAAGCATCACGCAATGGGAGTCATAACGGGGATCTATGAGGAAACTGCCGTTTTCACCGAGGATTTTATATCTGAGAGCTATCTGCCGACAGGGGAGATCTCGGATGAAAAGTATCTTCAGCTTTTCAATTTAAGGATACCTCTTTTTATCGGCAGGAACGAGTTTAAACACTCAAATGAGGAAAAAAATGAAAGGCAGCTCTCACTGTTCGGAAAGAAGCTGCCAATAAGCATTGTCGATAAAAGGATTACTGAGACTGAGTTCTCGTCGGCAGAATACACCGAAGCCGAGCTGGAGGAACGTATCATGGAGAAAATATATCTCTATGAGAAGAACTTTCTGAGCAGCGAAAAGATTCTGGAACGGGAGATAATTCCCGAGGTAACGGAGACTTCGGTTACATATACGGTGAAGTATACTCTAGAGGGTCAGATAGGCGAGCAGATGGAGATTTTTATTAAGTAGCATAATTTTCCCTGTCAGGGGACGCCCTCTCTTGCAGGGCGTCCCCTCTTTAAAAACAGTCCACCGGACTGTTTTTAAATTCACCCCTTGCGGTGCGCCCTACGGCAAAAAGTTTCGCTCTCTGCGGAGAGCGACGAGGAGCGCTGCCCCTCGACCCCACAAGCCTTTTGAAAAAGGCGTGAGCGAAAACTTTCTGCTTTTGTCAGGCGAAAAAAACAGGATACTCTACAGAAGAGTACCCTGATATTTTTATATTTCAATAAACGCTTCCTTCACAGTCTCGCACACCTGAGCAAAATAACCGCATGAGACAAGCTTTTCCGCACACTTTTCCGCAGTCAGCTTATCCGCAAACATTCCGAAAATCGCAGAGCCGCTTCCTGTCATAACCGAGGAGAGCGCACCGTTTTCGTTCATGATGTCTTTGATATCGGAAACGCTGCCGAGCTGTACGGCATCCTCAAAGAGATTTCCGAACAACTCATAAGCCGTATTGCTTCCTGAGCTGATCGCACGGACAAGCTCGTCAGTGCGTGGGTGACCGGGATTCACAAGACTGTCAATATTCCGGTAAGCCTCCGCAGTGGAAACTCCGTCAGAGCCTTTTGCGATAACGAGGATCTTCCCCGAAAAATCGGCAATAGGAGTGATCCTCTCACCGATTCCGCTGACGTATGCAGTACCTCCCGTAAGGAAAAACGGAACATCCGCTCCGAGCTTTGCACCGATTTCCGCAAGCTTATCATTTGGAAAATCCGTACCTGTGAGACGATTGAGAATATACAGAACAGCCGCCGCATCGGAGCTTCCTCCGCCCATTCCCGCCTGAGAGGGAATACCCTTTTTTATATGTATACTGCATCCGCAGTTCAGATCTGCCGACTCAAAGAAGAGCTTAGCTGCCCTGAAAGCGATATTGCGCTCGTCGCAGGGAATTTCATCCGACTCTTTGAACTTCTCAGGAACATCGCAGGAAACAGTGATCTCGCTGTCGGTGAGAGCTGCGGTAATCTCGTCATAGATACCAACCGTCTGAAATACGCTTTCTATAGTGTGATATCCGTTCGGCAGTCTGCCTGTAACGTCAAGCGCAAGATTGATTTTTGCGGCATTTCTGACAGTCATGCTATTCATTCTTTTCATCCTTGAG
>JAFTPG010000052.1 GCA_017463375.1 Ruminococcus sp.
ATTCTGTTATACCTCGCTAAATCTACACATTTTATCTTTATCTATTTATTTTATATTGAAAAATTCCATGCCGTTTCTGCATGTAATGTCAAGCAGCTCCTGAGCCGCAACACCCTTTATTTCCGCAGCCTTTTCGGCGATGAACGGAATCATCGAGCTGTCGCAGCGTTTTCCTCTGTACGGCACCGGAGCCATATACGGGCAGTCGGTCTCGAGCATAAGGCGTTCGATCGGAACCTCTGCCAGTGCTTTAAGAGCCTTTTTGGCATTCTTGAACGTGATGACTCCCGTAAAGCTGATATGCATTCCCAGCTTTATTATCTCCTTAGCCGTCTCAGCTGAGCCGCTGAAGCAGTGGACTACTCCGCGCGGTCTGTATTTTCTGAGAATATCCAATGTATCCTCGCAGGCATCACGGCTGTGGACGATCACGGGGAGATTCAGCTCATGAGCAAGCTCGAGCTGTCTGCTGAAAATTTCAATCTGCTTGTCCCTGTCATATCCGTCGTAGTGATAGTCAAGTCCGATTTCGCCTATGGCACGAACCTTCGGGTTGTCCCTGACAGTATTCGCCACGATATCGAGGTAATCGGCAGGATTATCTTCAACGCTTTCGGGATGAACTCCTGCGGCGCAGTAGATGTAATCGAATTTCTGCGACAGCTCCGAATTTACTACAGTATCCTCAGCCGATGCCGAAGCAAGAGTAACATACTTCACGCCCTTTGACGGCAGAGCTTCAAGAAGCTCGAATCTGTCCTCATCGAAGGCTCTGTCGCTGTAATGAGCATGAGTGTCAAAAATATTTTCCATTATGAAATCGCCTTTCTTGTTTGCAGATTCTCAGGCTGCGTCTTTTTCTTCTGTTTCAGTTTTTTCTGTATCCTTGTTTTCTCCGGAGGTTTCAGCCTCGGAGGTTTGTTCTGTCGATTCTTCCTTTTCATCGGACTGGCTGAAATACTCCAGCTTCAGGATGTCACCGAAATCGTAGTCCATCACGAAGTGATCCCCTGACAGCTCGCCGGTCATGTAGCTGTATTTCGCTATGGCAGTACCTTTTCTGAACATATAGGTTATGGCTTCTTCATTCTCTCTGAAATCAATAGCCGTGATATTTGTCTCGACCTGATTGATGATCGTATTGAAGTAAAGCTCGAAATTATCGGCAATTCTCTGGTAATCCGACTGATTGACCATTGCGGCAAGAACCGAGCCCACGTTAAAGGCACGCTGCATCTCGCCGTCGGGGAACTGTGAAAAGGTGAGGAAGGTCTCGACCTGCTTTCCGATAAGCTGCTGACTGAGATGAGGATTGCCCAGTCCGGGAATCTTCACTCCTGTAGCGTAGTTGACTCCGCCCATGATATCGCACATATCGGCAAATGCATCGGAGTCGAATTTCATGTAGCGGTCAACCTCGATATCAAGAAGATTCTCAACGAAGCCTGCCGCTTCAGGCGCTCCGCCTCTTTCATAGACCTCATGCAGGGTAGTCTGCTTTCCTTTTACGGTTTCAACAGTATTTGAAGGAATCCCCACAAACAGCAGATCCTTATCCTTGGGAACAGAGCGCATCAGAGCAAATGTAGTCGGGCAGAGAGCGTCGGGAGAATCGAGCACAAACAGTACCGTATGATTGCTCTCATAGGTCACCTCGACCGTATCGCGTCCGACAAGCTCGGGAAGCTCGTCTTCCTTTCCCAGCTCGAAATAATTGAAAATAAAGAATGCCGCTCCGCCCACAAGAAGCATTGCGATTGCAAATGTAATAAGATATGGAATTGCAATTTTCCCCTTTTTCTTTTTAGCCATAGCTGTCTTACCTCACCGGCGCAGGCTGTATGCATCCTGTTTTTCCGCCGGAAATAACTTTCTGTATAAATTTCAATACGACAATATTCATCAAAAATGAATATAAATCGTTTTCCAAAATCGCATGTTAAAAACTTAACGGCTTGTCAGCGTGATTCAACAAAGTTTTCAACATTTTCAACATCTCCTCGTGTGGAGAATGTTTAAACATCATATTCAACAGTCTGTTGAAAAATCATGTTGATAATGTATCTTGCAATATTTTTTATTTGTGATATAATATTCTTCAGGAAACGGCATTAGTACGGAAGCTCAAAAACATTCTCAAGAAAGCTGATTTCACGTCCGATCGCACGGATATCAGTACCTGCGGAATCCATTACCTCAAAAATATCCTTCATTCCGAAGCGGCAGACCTTTCTGCCCCTGCGATAAGCGTAATTCACGGTCTGAAGCGTTCCCGACGCAAAGCTTCCCTCATTCAGAAATGCTATTGCCGCAGACGACTTTTCCACCATATAGTAATTACGGTCACGGTAAAGCTCCTTGTTTTCGCTGTAGGTGATGCCGGGACTGCCGTTCACCGAAACAAGGACATCCGCTTCTGTTTCAACTCGTCTCAGAAGCTCCAGATAGTACCTCGGGAACCTCTCCGCATGACGAAGATACGGCATTGCTCCGATAAGACGGATTTTAGGATTACGGCTCCGCTTTTTAAGAATATACTCAGCAGCCCATAAATCCGTTCCGACGGCAAGACCGCTGATAAAAGTGTCATACCCCTTTTCGGCTGCCATATCAATATAACGGTAAAGCATAAGCTTAACTGCGTTCATGGTTATATTCCCGTACAGAGGATTGCCCTTATAGGGCTGGATCCCCTTTTCACGATGTCCCGTAATGCATACCGTTTTTGACGTATCGGAAGAAAATTCATCCGCTGCAAGAACAGGGATTCCCGAAACAAGCGACGTTAACAATGGCAGCACCTCCCATTCTCAGCAGCTGATATTTGTCAAGCACACGATGTCAATCTAAATTATACCATATAATACTATCCTTTTCAAGGATTTTTGCAAGCTGTAATTAAATTTTAATAAGAACAAAAGAGACAGAACGAAAGGAATTGATGACACAATGAAACCCTATCTGAAAAGAGCATGGGCAGAAATCTCACTGCCGGCTCTCAGAAAGAATATCGAGACCATCAGACGAATGAACTCCGCTGAAACGGAGATAATGGCTGTTGTAAAGGCTGACGCCTACGGTCACGGCGATGAGAGAATATGCAGATGCCTCGCTTCTGACTGCGGAATCAGATTCTTCGCCGTCTCCAATCTCGACGAGGCTATCGCTGTAAGAGAATTCTGCCCCGATGCGGAGATTCTTATTCTTGGCTACACTCCTCCCGAGTACGCTCACGAAATTGCTCAGTACAACATTATTCAGGGAATTGTTTCCACAGAGTATGCTCAGGCTCTTGTGAAAAACAGCTTTGAGAAGATCCTCTGCCACATCAAGATAGATACAGGTATGGGCAGAATCGGTCTTAAACACGATACTCCCGAAGCCTGTGCAGAAGAGATAAAACAGCTCTGCTCTATGGAGGGACTCTCGGTCGAGGGAATCTATACCCATTTTGCCGCTGCCGACAGCTATTCTCCTGACGACATTTCATATACCGATAATCAGGAGAAATTCATTCTCGATACCTATGCAGCTCTTGAAGCTCAGGGAATAACGCTTCCTCACGTTCATTTCATGAACAGCGCTGCCTGCTGCTGCCGGAATACCCCGAAAAGTACTCTTGCCCGTGCAGGAATCATCATGTACGGTCTGCATCCCGACGTCAGCCTTGAAATTCCGCAGGAACTTTCTCCGGTTATGGAGCTTAAAGCTGTTATCTCCCACGTCAAGACCGTTCAGCCGGGAGACTGCATAAGCTACGGAAGAACCTTTACCGCAGAGCGTGAAATGAGAATAGCTACGGTCACTATCGGCTATGCGGACGGCTATTCAAGACAGCTCTCCTCAAAGGGAGAAATCCTCGTCCACGGAAAACGCTGCCGCATCGTCGGAAGAGTCTGCATGGATCAGCTCATGATCGACGTAACCGACGCTCAGGCGGAATCGGGCGATATCGTTACTCTTATCGGCAGAGACGGCGATGATATTATTACTGCCGACGAGCTTGCTTCAATTTACGGCACCATCGGCTATGAGGTAGTATGCGGTATCTCAAAGCGCGTACCCAGAATTTATATTGATTAAGGAGTTTTTATTATGAGAAAGGCTATGACGATTTCCTACCCGATAGGAAATAAGCTTTATATGAATATTACAAATAAATGTCCGTGCAGCTGTACATTCTGCATAAGACACAACGGCGACAATGCCTACGGCTCCGACCCTCTGTGGCTCGAGCACGAACCTTCTTTTGAGGAAATCAAGGCAGACCTTGCGGCAAGAGATATAGCCTCCTATGAGGAAATAATCTTCTGCGGCTTCGGCGAGTCTACTTCACGTCTTGATATCCTGCTTCAGACAGCTGAGCTTCTCAGAAATACCGAGGGCTGCCCTCCGCTGAGACTTAACACAAACGGTCTCTCAGACCTGATTTCAGGACGATCCACCGCCGACGAGATCTGCGCTGTATTTGACTTCATCTCCGTGAGTCTCAATGCCGGCACAGAGGACGAATATATGAAGGTCACACGTCCGTCGTTCCCCGACGCTTTCTCCGCTATGCAGAAATTTACTGCCGACTGCGTTAAAAACGGCTCGGCTAAGGTTATTATGTCCGTTGTTGACGTTATTCCTCCGGAGCAGATCGACGCTTCCCGTGAAATATGCGAAAATCTCGGCGCTCAGTTCAGAGTACGCCCTTATGATGCATAATTAGGCAGAATGCCCAAACATTCCACATATATTTCTAACACATTTTGTGCTTAATTTTATTAAGAATTTGTAAATCCCTATGGAAAAAATCACGCAGTTGTGATATAATATCTATATCCTTTATGCGGATCGTCTCACGCTGGGACATCCCGTAATTCAAAATTCACACGAATGGAGAAGTTTTATGAAAAAGGGAAAGGTTGTTTTTGCTGTTACTGCTTCTGTAATTTCAGTTGCTGCGGTCACTGCTGCGGCTCTCGTTATTTGCAGTAAAATGCTCGACAAAAAGTACATCACTGTCAGTGAATAATTTTTATAAAGAGGTTGATATAAATGGAAATCAAATTTACTCAGGCAAGCACACTCAAGGAAAAACCGGCTGACGAGTCCAAGCTCGGATTCGGTCACATCTTCACAGACTATATGCTCGTTATGCCCTATGACGAAGGTCAGGGCTGGCACGACCCCGAGATCCGTCCCTACGGTCCTATTGAGCTTTCCCCTGCCGCTATGTGTCTCCACTACGGTCAGACCGTTTTCGAGGGCATGAAGGCTTACAGAACCGCTGACAACAAGATTCAGCTCTTCCGTCCTATGGAAAACTTCAAGAGACTCAATGTCTCCAACGAGCGTCTGGTTATCCCTCATCTTGATGAGGAGCTTGCTATGAACTGCCTTATGGAGCTCCTTAAAATCGAAAAGGACTGGGTTCCCCACACAGACGGTTCCGCTCTCTACATAAGACCTTACATATTCGCTGTTGACCCGTTCCTCGGAGTTAAGCCCGGTGCTCATTATCTCTTTGTTATCATTCTTTCGCCATCCGGAGCTTACTATGCAAGCGGTCTCGATCCTGTTAACATCTATGTTGAAAACAAGTATGTCCGTGCTGTAAGAGGCGGTATGGGCTTCGCTAAGACAGGCGGCAACTACGCTGCTTCTCTCATCGGTCAGGACGAGGCTCACAAGCAGAACTATTCTCAGGTTCTCTGGCTCGACGGCGTTGAGCAGAAGTACATCGAGGAAGTAGGCGCTATGAATATCTTCTTCGTTGTTGACGGTGAGGTTCTCACTCCTATGCTTCAGGGCTCTATCCTCCCCGGAATTACAAGAAAGTCCGCTATCGAGCTTTGCAAGAGCTGGGGTCTCAAGGTTTCCGAGAGAAGAATCACTATCCAGGAAATCGCTGACGCTTACGATTCAGGCAAGCTTGAGGAGGTTTTCGGTACTGGTACTGCTGCTGTTATCTCCCCTGTCGGTCACCTCAAGTGGGGCGATAAGGTTATGGAAATTAACGGCAACAAAATCGGAAATATTTCCCAGAAGCTCTACGATACTATGACTGGTATCCAGTGGGGCAGAATTGAGGATACTTTCGGCTGGACTGTTGAGGTTAAGTAAATTATTGTAAAAGGACTGCTTTTGAGCGAATGCGCTATAGAAGCATTACAACGCCGATTTTGATGTTGTATCAAAATCGGCGTTGCGTTTCTTTAATGTTGTCTTTTTACATATAACTAGGGTGTGTTGACACTAAGCCAAACAAATTAATGGGGGACAGGAATGAGAAAAATACACTGTATTATTGCTCAGATGCTGCTTTTAATATGGTTTTTTCTTGATATGATAGGCGTATATTTCGGCGATAAGTGCTTAGTAACAAGATCATATAATGAAGACGGAATTTTTTTCCTCATTTACTTAGCAGCAGTAATATTATTTATCGCCAAAGAAAAAATTGGTAAATGGCTTGTTATTGGATGGATGACAATGTGGTTTATAATACAATTTTTGTGCCATGAATGGTACACAATTTTTAATGCTGGATGTATGGGAACATTGGAAGGAAAAATTGAGTATTTTTCAGGAACAATACATTGGCTGCAAGTAGAGGGCAGGTATATACCTGATGTTTATCATACCATTTTGCATATTCTAATTTTGTGCGCTTTAGCCGTTACAATTATTTATGCAGTAAGGGCTAAAAAAAAGGATTATTCTGATTCATCTGCAAAATAGCAAAATCAAGCCTGAGAGGAAAACACATCTTCTCAGGCTTTGCTTATATGTGGTACACATCTTCGAGCAGTCCATTTTTGTAAGGGACGGCATCCTCGGACGCCCATCTTTACGATAATATATGGATTTTTCGACACTCTGCGGGCGGATAATATCCGCCCCTACGCATATTTACAAAATAAAACAAATAAGTCCCGAGCAGCCGTCATTAATAACCCGTTCAAGAGTCTCCTGAAGCTTCATACGGGCATCGACGGGCATTTTGAAGAGCTTATTGTGAAGTCCCTCGTTGACAAGCTCGTGGAGTGACTTGCCAAAAATATTCGACTCCCAGATTTTCGTGGGATTCTCCTCGAAGCCCTCGAGCAGATACATAATAAGCTCCTCGCTCTGACGCTCCGTACCAACGATCGGACTGACGGTAGTATTGATGTTCGCCTTCATCATGTGAATCGACGGAGCCGAAGCTTTCAGCTTAACACCGTACTTTCCGCCCTGCTTGATAATTTTCGGCTCCTCGAGCGTCAGCTCCTCCAGCTCGGGCATAACGATTCCGTAGCCGGTAGCCTCAACCTCCGCAAGAGCCGATTCCAGACGCATATACTGCTTTTTGATGCGGTTAAGCTCGAGCAGAAGCGGCATGAGATCGCTTTCGTTTTCGATTTCAATTCCCGTAGCCTCGCCGAGAATCTTATAAAACAGACTGTTGTCAAGCTCCGCAGTAATCGTAACACTTCCCTTTCCGAGGTCGATATTACTGATCTCAGCCTTTTCGACGTGCGGACACTCCGACATTGCCTGTGCGGCGGTCTCGGCTTCACGGACAATTCTGATGTCCTTTGCCGCATCACGGATACAGGTGAGAATCTCCGATTTCAGCCAATGTCCCTTTTCAAGGGAATTAATCCACCTAGCAGTGCGGATATTTATTTCCTTAATCGGGAACGAGAACAGGATCTCACGGATAATGCCGCGGATATCCTCCTCGTCAAGGTCAAGGCAGTTCACGGGAATCACCTTGCTGTCATATCGCTCGGTAAGCTCCGCACAGAGCCTTTTCACCTCGGCTGAGGAGGGATTCACCGTGTTCATGACTACGACAAAGGGCTTGCCAAGCTCTTTAAGCTCACGGATAACACGCTCCTCGCATTCCTCGTACTCAGCTCTAGGAATATCGGAAATCGTTCCATCTGTCGTGATAACAAGACCTATTGTGGAATGGTCGCTGATAACCTTCTGGGTGCCTATCTCCGCTGCCATATTGAACGGAATCTCCTCGTCAAACCACGAGGTCATTACCATTCGGGGCATTTCGTTTTCTATGTAGCCGAGCGAGCTGGGGACGATATATCCCACACAGTCAATCATGCGGACATTGAAGGTTGCTCCGTCTCCGAGACTTACCTCCACGGCTTCCTCGGGGATGAACTTAGGTTCGGTAGTCATGATAGTCTTTCCAGCCGCCGACTGCGGAAGCTCGTCGATGGCACGCTCACGCTTGAACTCGCTGCTTATGTTCGGAATTACAAGCGATTCCATAAAACGTTTGATGAATGTGGATTTTCCTGTCCGCACAGGTCCTACAACGCCGATATAAATATCACCGCCGGTGCGCTCGGCGATATTGCTGTATATATCTTTTACCATAGATTTCTCCTTGTAATATTTTGTGTACTGATTTTCCGGCTATCAGTTGACAATGGGAATCAGCAGCATTCCGCAGCTCTCAAGCCGTTCTCCTGCAAGCTCGTTTTCCTCCATAACCGCAGAAACGCAGGTACTGTACCGTTTAGCGATATCCCAGACCTCCTCGTTTTCCACGCCATAGTAAAGCTTTATCGAATAATCTCCGTCACGGATCTTCTTAACGCTGTCATCAATTGCAATATCAGAAAGCGCTCTTACGGACGATGAGCTGTAAACTGAGATTTTCGCCGATATATCAGCTTTTGCTGTCAGAACATTGTCCGATGAAATATTGTAGGAGACTCCTGTTACCTCTATATCAGCATTCACAAAAGCTCCGGGAATCTCATCGCCAAGCTCGATCGTCTCCTCAAAAGCTTCATCCTTGTCGGGCATTACAATCATTCCCGAACCGTCCTTCGCCGCCATCGTATATGTCAACATTCCGCTGATAATAACTGTTTTTCCATCTTCTGAGATTCGTGTATTGATGTTTTTCGGAACACACCACATACTGTAAATATTCTGCGGAACATTTTCTCCCTCGCAGATTTTCGCATTATTCCTGAAGCTCTCTGAGTAAATCACGGGAATCTGCTCTGCCCTGATATCGGCTGTTACGACCTCGCAGGGATGAACCGTGGAATAAGCGTCGGTTCCCAGCATTACCGAAGCTGCTTTGACTGCACGGCAGATAAGCCGCAGTTCAAGCTCGCATTTTATAATGCGGTTATCTCCGTTTTTGTCCGCCGACGGTGTGATGTCACAGCTGACGACCTCCGCCGAAATATTGCAGTCAAAGCTGTCGTCAATGCCGTCCATGTCGATGATCTGGCTGTACGGAACAGAAAATTCCAGCGGCTCGAGAGCTCCCTCGCCGTCCTTTTCGCAGGAATACAGCAGCTTCACATCTGCCTCTCCCTTAGCAAGAAGCTTGCCTGAAATCATCTTTTTCTCACACTCGGAAGTACGGCAGCGGCAGTTTACAATATTCGCAATCGGCGGCTGAACCGATGAAAGCTCGGTTTCCTCGGCAATCTGGAGAGTTTTTTCAGCGGTGAGCTTCCTTGCCGCATAGCGCACGGGAACCTTTCTCACCTGAACATTCAGCCCGAATGCGTCGCAGATGACCTCCTGATTCTTCTCGCCCTCAACCTTGATTTTCACTGAAACTGCGCCTCTTACGTCGAGTCTGCGCTTGTTTACAGCCCGATAGTTAATGTGGTCTGCTTTCGGAATCAGCTTAACAGTCGGATTCTCACAGCTTCTGCCGAAATCTACCGTTTTGGAGAAATTCTGACGCTGACTCACACATTGCAAAACCGAGCCGCTCTCGCTGCAATACAGAATCTTTATATCGCATCTCAGCTCGTAGGAGAGCTTGTCGCCGCTCACAGTATAGTCCGTAACTACCGGGCTGACCTCGCATCTCACCAGCTTGAAAATGTCGGGATAGTAGTCTGGAAGTATGTAGTCAAGCTCTACCCCCTGCTCCTGCATACCCTCATAAACGCACTCCGCTGCGGAGACTATCTCTCTGTTTACTTTGAAATCCATAGTTACCTCCTTGAATCTTGCTCTGCTTAATTCTATTCACCCCACAGTACAAGTATGCTGACTTTTTAAATTATAATTCTATCAGGTGCTGCTTTGCAGACTACTGGGGCAAACCTTTCTGAAGAAAGGTTCTTCCCCAGACCCCTTTCCAAAGACTTTTAGTCAAAAATCCCCAATAGGGTCATACGACCCTATTGGGGATTTTTAATTGAAAGTTTTAGGGAGGGAGTTTGAGGGATGACCCTTTTTCAAAAGGGTCTCCCTCAATAATCTGCAAGGCAGCACCTGACAGAACTATTATTCAAAAAGCGGGGTAGAGAAGTATCTTTCGGCGGTATCGGGAAGAACGGTTACGACGGTTTTGCCTTCGCCGAGCTTTTCGGCGAGCTTCAAAGCCGCAGCGACGTTTGTACCGCTTGAGATACCGCACATAATTCCCTCGAGACGAGCCAGATCCTTGGCGGTCTGGATTGCCTCGTCATCGGTTACAACGTAAATATCGTTGTAGATATTCATATTAAGATTCTCGGGAATCAGACCGTCTCCAATACCCATCTGGAGGTGCGTTCCGATAGTACCTCCTGCGAGAATAGCGGCATTTTCAGGCTCTACCGCCCAGATCTCGATTTCGGGATAGAGAGCCTTTAAAGTCTCGCCGATACCACTGATAGTTCCGCCCGTACCGATTCCCGAACAGAAGCCATGGATCTCTCCGCCAATCTGCTCCAGAATTTCAAGACCTGTGTGGTGCTTATGTACAAGAGGATTTGCGGGATTCTCGAACTGCTGAGGAACGTAGACATTGGGATTCTCCGCTTTAAGACGGAGAGCCGTTTGCAGGCATTCGTCAATGCAGTCCCCGATATTTCCGGAATCATGAATGAGCATGACCTCAGCACCATAGTGAGCAACAAGCTTTCTGCGCTCCTCGCTGACAGAGTCAGGCATAATTATGATAGTTTTATAGCCTCTGACAGCACCAATGAGTGCAAGACCAATACCCTGATTGCCGCTGGTCGGCTCGACGATTATCGTGTCCTTATTAATAAGTCCCTGCTGCTCTGCATGAAGAATCATGTTGTAAGCGGTTCTTGTTTTGATAGAGCCGCCGACGTTGAGTCCCTCGAACTTGACAAGAACCTCGGCACTGCCTTTTTTCACCATCCTGTTAAGACGGATTATCGGAGTATGCCCGATTGCCTCCAAAATGTTGTTACAGATCATGTTCAGTCTCCTTGTAGTTCTGTTAATTTGCTGAGAAATACTGCTCAAACTCAGAAACATCGCTCATAGCGCTGTTTACTCCGAGAGAAGCGATAACAACGGTCATATAATCTCCGTCCTTAGCGATGTAATAAGCCTGATTTGTAGTGAGGTCATAGGTCTCATAGTGGCATGAGAACTCGACCTTTCTGAACTCTCTTCCGCCGAGAGTCACATCGCTCTCATTTGCCTTTTCGTAAATGATTCCCGATGACTCAAGCCCCTCAAACTGGAGCTCAACAGCTTCAAGGTAAGTATCAACGTCATAAGCGTCGGCAACAGCACTTCCGTAAGCACCGAGGTTCTCGTACATGATCATAACATTATCGCCTGTTACGGGGTCCTGTGCAACCATGTCATAGATGGAGCCCTGCTCAGCAAGCTCCATGTAAAGCTCGCCCTTATCGCCCATAATTTCTGTGCCGATATTCATCATCTCAAGGATCTCTTCCTCAGTTGAGAACACATAGCCGTCGGGAGCTGTAAATTTCAGACCTGAAAAACTGCTGGTGTAAACGTTTCCGTCAACCGAACCCATTACAAATTCCGAGCCGTCAGCGTCCTCATCGTCTGAATCATCCTCACCGATGATCTCGTTTATTGCTTCTTCGGATTCGCTTATCTCTTCTTCAGCCTTTTCACGTTCTTCCTCGGCGTCCTCTATATTTTCTCTGATTTCAGACTCAGCTTTTTCTTTTTCAGCTTCTGCCTGAGCTTCAAGCTCCTCAATTTTTTTCTGAGCCTCTTCAAGCTCCTTTTCGTAGTCGATTTCTTCGGAATCCTCATCGTCCTTGTTTTCCTTTTCGGAAACGGAGGATTCATCATTTCCGCCGAGACTCTTCTTTTCTGAATCTCCGCACGCTGCAAATGAACATACTGTCAGCATTGCAAGCAGCATGGCAAGTATTTTTTTCATAATAAATATCTCCCTTGTAATTTAACTTCCGGACTTATTCGCCTGTATACGGTGTAAAGCTGGGCTCCAGCTCTGAAGCGCTGCTGATACCGCCGCCTACGCCGGGCTGAATAAGAACGATCGTCATGTAATTTCCATCCTTTGCGAGGTAGTAAGCCTGTGTTGTCGAGTAACCTGAATACTCGCAGGAAAACTCAACCTTTGTAAATTCTCTTCCACCGAGATTGACCTGCTTTTCGTCGATTTTCTCATAAATGAATCCAGATGAAGCAAGTCCCTCAAACTGAGTCACAAGAGTTTCAACGTATGTAGGAACGTCAAAAAGATCGGAATATCCCTCGCCGTAAGCGTTGAGGTTCTCGTACATGATCGCAACGCTCTCGCCTGTTGCAGCATTCTTGGCAACCATATCGTAAACCGAAGCCTGCTCAGCGACTTCCTGATAAAGCTCTCCCTTTTCACCGCCGATGAGGTCGGACGCAATATTCATGCTCTCAAGGATCTCCTCCTGAGTTGAGAACACATAGCCGTCGGGAGCTGTAAATTTCAGACCTGAAAAGCTGCTGGTATAGACGTTATCTGTGACAGTACCAAACTCAAAATCAGCGAAATCCGTAGCATATCCGGCAGAATAATCATCGGATTCAGTATCTTCTTCCTCAGCAGCAGCAGTTTCCTCAGCCTCAGCTGCGTCCGTCTCCTCAGGTTCTGACTCAGGCTCTTCCTCCTGAGATTCCGTGCGGGATTCAGAGTCATCTGTTTCCTGCTGAGCTTCTTCTGTTTCCTTTTCGCTGTCAGAAGATGTTTCCTCAGCTTCCGGCTCTGTCTCAGCCTCAGTTTTTTCCTCTGCAACAGAGGAACTGCTGCTGTCAGCGGACTTCTTCTCCTCAGAAGCTCCGCACGCTGTAAACGAGCATACTGTCAGCATTGCAAGCAGCATGGCAAGTGTTTTTTTCATGATATTATATCTCCCTTATTTAGTATAGTATAACGATTCATTGTAGCACATTTGCAGCTCTTTGTCAAACTAAAGCAAATTTAGTTTCCCTATGGCAACAGGGAAAAGACAGACTTATTTTGCTCTTTTGACCTCACGGATATCGTAGTTGAGGTTGAAATCGCCGTTGCCGCACTCGCTGTAGAAGTTGCTGACGATTCTGTTTGCCACAAGATGACCTCCGTTGTCGTCGGCTCCTATGAGCAGTACAACGACCTGATTTTTACTGCACACCGATGAAATATCGCCTTTTCTCAGGCAGATCTTCACAGCCTCGGAAAGCATTTCAATGCCCTCCTCCCCGACATCCGAGTCCTCATTGCAGCTGAGAGTCAGCATCAGTGCCTGTACACTTTTTTCGCTTCGCTCGATACCTCTGGCTACAAAACGATAGAAATTCGCAAAGTCGTTCTGCTCCACACAGAACGAGCCTCTTGCGGCGGTTTTTTCGGAGACGGATTCAATCAGCTTATCAAAATCGCAGTATTTATCCTGATTTACGGCAGGAACAGTTCCGGTGAGCAGATTCAGACGCTTTATCACAAGCCTGCTGCACAGCGGCATGATCAGAACATCATCAGCACCGCATCCACAGAGATACTCCTGACGGGCACAGCTGTTATCCTCGGTTGAGACTATTACAGGCACATTGCCGGGAACGCCCTGTTTTACTTTCCCGATAATTTCTGAAAGCTTCCCGCCTGCGTAATCGGCATTTATAACAGCAGCCGCAGGAGCGTCATTCAGAATACTGCCGCTGAGATCATCTGGTTCCGAAGCTGATGAAAATGTATAGCTTCCGCCGATCAGTCTGCCGAAAGCTTCTGCTCCGGCTTTACTGTCAAAAATCAGTATATGCCGCATAGATCATCCTCTCCTCTCGATTCCGGATGCGGTTTATTCCTTTGAAAAATTAGTAGTTTTCTGCGGTCCGACAATAAACGAAACTGCTTTTCTCAGATTCTCGACATGATTCACCGCAGCATTTCCACCGTATTCGCCGTCACAGGTCCATGTAATCGGTTCGTCGCTCAGAGACGTAAAGGTAATTTTATCCGTGCGGAAAAATCTGATATATTCCTTGTCGATTTCCTTGTTGATGTTCAGCAGCGACTGAACGATCTCCCTGAGCTGTGTAACATTTGCAGGCTTTTTAATAAGAGTAACCTCAAACTGACCGTCATCAAGCAGGAAGTCATTCAGCGACAGAAGTCCTGCCACTGAGGAGGAATTCGTAACCATTCCGAAGATGAAATCGTCCTCAATCATCGTATCGCCGTATTCGACTCTCATCCGCTTGGCACGGATGCTGTTGAGCTGCATAACTCCGCTTACGATATACGCTGCATGACCGAAGATATTCTTTATCTGCTGGGAGGTCTCGTAGGTGATATTTGTAAAGGCTCCGAAAGCAGCGATATACGAGAAATATCCGTTGTTAAAGCCGCCTACGTCACAGGGAACCGGTGTTCCCTCAATAATCCACTGAACAGCCTCCATAATTCCCTTAGGAATTCCCAATCCCTTTGCGAAATCGTTTGTAGAACCGGCAGGAATATATCCGATCGGAATTTTGTTTTCGCTTATCATTATTCCATGCAGACACTGGCTCAGAGTTCCGTCTCCGCCCGCACAGACAAGCAGATCAAATCCGTTTTTGCTTGCATAGGCTGCCGCTTTTACTGCGTCTCCGCCCTTCTGCGTAGGATGTGCCGTTACCTGATATCCGGCTTTTGTGAAGGCGTCAATAATTTTCGACAGCTTCTCACCGATGATGGCTTTTCCGGCAACAGGATTATATATAAAGTACAATTTTTTCATAACAATATTCTCCCCATAAATCTGCATAATATCACCAATTATGTCTACTTTATATTATACCTGTGTCCGCAGTGCATTTCAAGTACCGTATGAAATAATTAAAATAAAAAAATATATTTTTCCCTATTGACTTTCTCTTCCAGGGGTGATATAATATAAAAGCTGAATGACACAACACTTCAAAATCAGACACTGGGGTGTCGCCAAGCGGTAAGGCAGCGGACTCTGACTCCGTTATTTCGAGGGTTCAAATCCTTCCACCCCAACCAGTAATCTCCTGTATTTCATACAGGAGATTTTTTGTTATAGAATCCTGATTCTTACAAAAGCTCAAAATAATTCTTACGGCTCCTGACAGCGCCCTCCTTACGCAGCTTGCTTATCTCCGCAGACAGTCCGCTTCGGTCAACCTCAAGATAATCAGCAAGCTCCTGTCTGTCGAAAGGAATATAAAACCTGCTGCTTCCGTTTTTCTCTGCCTGCTGCATCAGATAAGTCATCAATTTGTCTCTGGTAGAACGTTTTGAAGTAATTTCAAGCTTCTGATGAAACATGATGTTCTTTATCGCCAGCTCCTTCATCAGATTAAAAATGATCTGCTGATGAAATCCACACGCATTTGAACAGGAATGCATGATACGGCGGCAGTCGATCAGCATAACTTCACATACTTCATTTGCCGCTATTGTGACAGGCATTGAAGCGACCTCGGCACAGGCAAAGGCTTCACCAAAAACCTCGGAGGGTTCGATTCCGGCTGCTATGCTTCTGTTTCCATGATAATCAATGCGGACGATCTGGGCAGAACCGGATAAAATAATGCCGATATGCTTCGCCGGATTCCCTTCAGCAATAATCGCATTCCCTTTGTCAAAGGTCCTAACCTTAGCTCCAAGACAGTCCAGTAATGCAATAATATTTTCATTCTCGATCCGGCAGAAAAGCGGACACTTTCTCAGTATCTCAAAATATTTTCTCATATTCTCCCCTCCTCTTGTTGAAAATTCAGCAAGCTTATTATTCCCATGCTGTTCCTGTGATTCTGCTGCGATTCTGCAAACGGCAGGTTTTTTTAATATTTCCCATTGACCCGCTTAATATTTTGTGATATAATCAATTCAGTATTACTGAATATTTGAATGGGTAATCTGTACAGATGCGTCGGATTCCCCAAAGCACAAAGGAGTTTTAATAATGAAGCTAGAATCATTCAAAAGCATTTTGGCAAAAGCAATAATGTCCGGAATTATGATCGGCGTCGGAGGCTCGGTTTATCTGCTGGTCGATAACAAATACCTCGGCGGATTCCTGTTCAGCTTCGGACTGTTCACAATAATTCAGTGCGGATTCGCACTCTACACAGGAAAAGTCGGCTACATCCCCGAAAACAAACCCATTTACATACGAGAGGTTCTGATAACTCTCCTCGGAAACGTAATCGGAACAGGACTCGCAGCCGCTCTTGTGAGACTCACCCGTGTCGGAGCTAAGATCCACGAAAACGCTGCCGCCGCTATGGACACAAAGCTCAATGACGATATCCTCAGTCAGCTTATTCTCGGTTTATTCTGCGGAATGCTCATGTATCTCGCTGTTGACAACGGAAAAAGATGCCGTGCGAATAATCACGACGCTTCATTTATTTTCGGCACAGCTGTTCCCGTAATGGTGTTCATTTTCTGTGGATTCAACCACTCGGTTGCGGACTGCTTCTATATGTTCGCCGCAAATCCGTCAGTTGACGGCTCAGTCTATATTCTCATCGTCGCTATAGGAAACGCTCTCGGCGGAATGCTGATTCCTATGATGAAGAAGCTCTTTGATAAACAGTGATTGAAATTCAGATCCGTTCCCGGACTTTTGCGGGAGCGGATTTTATTTTATCCGCAGTCCGGCAGCATGCCTGCGGATTTAAGACAACACCAGATCATATAAAACAAAAAAGTCCAAGTAAAAACTTGGACTTTTCTGGTGCGAGTAATGGGACTTGAACCCATACGTCGATTGACACACGCCCCTCAAACGTGCCTGTCTGCCTATTCCAGCACACTCGCATTCGGTTTATTCAGCAGTCTCACCTGACTGCTTTATTATTATAGCAGATC
>JAFTPG010000029.1 GCA_017463375.1 Ruminococcus sp.
GGCGTTGGCGGTTTCGGTTGTGGAAGGCGGTGAATAAATGAGTTCTGAAATCATTGTCGCTTTGATTTCTCTCATCGGCACACTGGGCGGCTCGCTGGGCGGAATACTGGTCAGCTCGAAAATGACGAACTACCGCATCCAGCAATTGGAGAACAAGGTTGCGGAACACAACAACTTCGCCCGAAGAATGCCTGTTGTGGAGGAACAGATTAAAGTGATTAACCATCGTATTGAAGATCTTGAAAGGGGTGATCATCATGCTTAAAAATCTCGCAAAGCTCATTGATGTCAAGAGCCTTGTAACGCTTGTTTTAACGGCTGTTTTTGCGGCTCTGTCGCTGACAGGGAAGTTATCCGCCGAGCAGTTCCAGACCGTGTTCACGACCGTTATTGCGTTTTATTTCGGAACGCAGTATCAGAAGAATGCTAAGGAGGAGAAATGAAATGAGTAAAATTTGTTTTATCGTAGGTCATGGCAAATCTAAGTCAGGTGGATATGATCCGGGCGCAACGTCCGGTACGGCTCAGGAATTTAAGATCGCTAAGGAGATCGCCAAGTACGCACAGCAGTACTACAATGCTACATATCAGGAGCAGGCGGATCTGATTAACTACGACGGAAGTCTGTATCTCACCGACAGAATCAACAAAGTCAATGCTTCCGGATACGACTTTGTAGCTGAGATCCACCTTAACGCCGGCGGCGGTACGGGCACCGAATGCTATTACAGCAGCGGAAACAACAAGGGCAATCAGTACGCAACGGCAATTACTGACAATATCGCTTCCGTTTTTGGCATCAAGAACAGAGGTGCAAAAGTCAAGCTCAACAGCTCCGGCAAGGATTATTTTGCTATCATCCGTGAGACGGATCCCACGGGGGTGCTCATTGAAACAGTATTTATTGACACTGCATCCGACCTTGACAAGGTAAATACAGCCGTAGGCCAGAAGAGATGCGGAGAAGCTATCGCTAAGGCGGTAGCAGCTGCCAGAGGTGCAGAGACCAAACCTGAGGCACTGTCCTCGCCCTCTCACACAAAGCAGGAGATTCCGGCAAAAAACTTTCGTGTTAAAATCACCTGTGATAAACTCAATATCCGTGCGGATGCTGGCACAGATAACAAGATTGTCGGAACGGTCAGCAAAAGTGAAGTATTTACCATTGTAGAAACTAAGAAAGTCGGCTCCGTCGAATGGGGCAGACTTAAGTCCGGGGCTGGCTGGATCTCGCTGAAAGCCCCCTACAGCAAAAGAATATAAATGTAAAAGCCGACAGGGATTATTCCTTGTCGGCTTTTTTGTATGTTACGTACCACTTGATAAAATTATCAAGATGTTTCTCCGCTTCTCTTCGAGCGGCGATGCACACGTTTATGTCTTTGCTACGTTTCAGGGTTTTGCGCTCACCTTGAAACGTTATATAGGCAACATATGTGCCTGTGCGCTCTAAGTAACACACTCCCTTAATGCCGGTTTTATTGTTGGCGTTAGGTTTGTCACTGAGCCACCTCTCGGGGTTAGTGCCTGTTTGTGCCACGGCTTCTTTATACGTTTGTACGTTCTTTCGTCCTGCGTCTGTCGCTGCACAGCCGCAAGATTTATAATCTTTAAGCCATGCGGCAGTGACGGTTGTGGTACGTCCGCAGCGATGACATTTACAACGCCATCTTGTACCGCTGCGGTCACTGTCTACATACTCTAAGACCTCAAGGTCGCCATATCGGTGCCCGATGAGATCAATGGAATTGCGTTGCTTTTTGTGAATAAGCTCATTGTTAAGGCATCCACAAGACTTTGTGCTGCCGGACGTAAGATTGTATGCTCTTACACTCACCTCACGTCCGCAGTCGCACCGACATATCCAGTACACGCCGTCACGAGATGTATCTCGGCGTATAACTGTAAGGCGATTAAACGTCTTGCCTGTCAGATCCTTCAAGGGAGGCATTGTTGTCACCTCCTATCTTGATCACACCCTCGTGTGTCAACTTGTAGTACAATATGCGTATTTAAAAAGGCTTTAAGATCCGTTCCTTGTGTGTAAAACCTCATATTCTTCTCAATTTCTCCCCGTATTGCCGATAGGTCAGCGCTTTTATGTTCTTTCTGCCGGGATTAACCGCCCGGCTCGGTATTTACTTAAAGCTTAACGATTGCGATAACGTCAGCTCCATAGCCATTGCTTCCGAGGATTACTTCGTTTTCGTCTGCGCCGTATTCCTGATTTTTATCAGCTATTAAAAGGACCGTCTGAGTCTCACGACCGTAAAAATCACGAGCGTCTGTGTATCTACGGAAGATTTCCTCATCAGATATGTACTCGTTCACTCCGAGGGCGCAAGTACCGCTGAGCGACTCGTCTGTGGGCTCGTCTCTTTCCCACCAGTAAGAGCAATCAAGATACCCTCTTTCAAGCTTTTCAAGGTCACTTTCGTGGGCTCCTCTGAGCCCATAGTAGTTGTAGTTTCCGCTTTCGATTGCCTCTCTGAGTTCTTCGAGTGTTGTGATGGTTGTCATAATTTTGTCCTACTTAGTATTCTGGGCTTTGTCTCCCTTTCCTTGATTATATTATACACCCAGTTGGATTAAAAGTCAAGAGGTTTTAGGAAAAATATACCCAGTTGGTTTACTTTTGTATGATTGCACAAAAACAAGTACCGTAGATTGTGCAATAAAAACAAAATCACGGAGCTCAGGCGATATCTTCTGGATGGCATTGCAGTGCATCCGCTAATTTCTTCACCGTTTTGTATGAGCTATTGGAAATATCTCTTTCCATGCGCTCGAATCTAGCAATAAGTTGAGCGTGAACCCCACTCAATTCGGAAAGTTTCGCCAAAGTATATCCAGCTGCTTTTCTCCGTGCTTCGAGACGGGTACTTGCACGGGAGTTAATAACAGCAAGCTCCTCTTTGCAAGCGTTAACGATGCATTCCGGCGAAGCGCAATTGGACAACATCTTCCGGCAGTTAATGACGGTACAGGGCAATTCGCCCTTATTGCCAAATACTATCTGCATCGCAAAGCCTACATGCAGATAGACATGCACCGAGAAATCTGCAATCTTGATGATGGCTTCCGGCTGTCTAGTACTGATCAGCCCTAAAACAACATCACCATCAAGACTATAAAAATAGTCTGAGGGATTGTGACTTATTTGACCACAGCTAAATTTAAAGTTGTTAAAAGTTTCTATATTCATGATATTTTCCTTTCTGCCGGGATTAACCGCCCGGCTCGGCTGATTGTTGATTAAAATGCGTATGTTGCCTTAAACTGATTGATTGCGTAGTCGATTTCGGACTGCATATTGCCCTGTCTGTCAGTAATGGTTACTTCGTCATTATTTCTGTCAATATAACCGAGTGTACGTCTCTTGTAATCGTTGATGTAGATTCTTCTGATCTCGCCCTTTTCCCAAGCCTTAAATGTGAGATAACAGCTATCATCGTATGTTTCAGCCACCTTAGCAACCTGTGCAACCTTCTCAAAAACTTTCTTTGCCATGTTCTTCACCTCGCTCCATGCCTGACGGAGGGCAACTGATAACTTAGCAATGTGGTCTCCTGTAAGTGTTCTGTAGATTCCCCAAGCTCTTTTCATGACGTTCATCATAATTTTGTCCTCCGTAAGTTTATTTTTTTCGGGCTCTTGTCTTACCCTGTGATTATATTATACACCCAGTTGGATTAAAAGTCAAGAGATTTTAGGGAAAATATACCCAGTTGGTTTACTTTTGTATGATTGCACAAAAACAAGCACCGTAGATTGTGCAATAAAAACAAAATCACGGAGCTTTGGGGAGACCGTCTGTGCTCCGTGATTAATACTAAATGTAGATTTTTTTGTATTTTGCGTGTCACTTTTTTGCATTTTGCATGACAAGCTACAGTTGGGGTTGTGCAGGGTGCTATATAGCGGAAAGAAAAAACGGTACAAGTGTCGTAGTAGGTGTCGCATAACAAAAAAATACGTTGCTCCTCGATTGAGAAACAACGTATTATAGGGATATTCTTGGTGGAACATAGGGGACTTGAACCCCTGACCCCCACACTGCCAGTGTGGTGCGCTCCCAACTGCGCTAATGCCCCGGAAGGATATAAAAATCGGGAGAAGAAACTCTCCCGAAAAGACGTTGGCGGAGATGGTGGGATTCGAACCCACGGAGCGTTTTACCGCTCAAACGATTTCGAGTCGTTCTCGTTATGACCACTTCGATACATCTCCGTATGTATGATACCAGAATATTATATCACAGATTTGTCAGGAAATCAAGAGTCGGAGAAAAATAAAAAATATATAACCATTTCATCGTCTGACAAGAAAGTTCATTTTTCCTATTGACTAAAATCGGGAATAATATTATAATAATAATAGAACGATTGCATAAAACCGACTATGCAAAACCGGTGGAAACAGCATAAAACACGGTCGTTCATATAATCAAGGAGTTGACAGTATGAAAAACATTTTATTTGCAGCTTCGGAGTGTGTTCCGTTTATCAAAACAGGAGGACTCGCTGATGTTTGCGGAGCGCTTCCGCAGTATCTTGACAAGAATGAATTTGATGTAAGGGTTATAATGCCCTATTATACATGTATTCCCGAGAAGTACCGCAGTCAGTTCAGATATGTCTGCCATTTCTACATGGACTACGGAATGAGAACCGTAAACGTTCATGTCGGAATCATGGAGTACGAATACAACGGAATCAAATTCTATTTCGTTGACAACGACTATTATTTCAAGTGCGATAAGCCTTATTCCTCGGACGGAAAGTGGGATATCGAGAGATTTACCTTCTTCTCAAAGGCAGTTCTTGCGATGATGCCCGTAATCGGGTTCAGACCCGATATCATTCACTGTCATGACTGGCAGTCGGCGCTCATACCGGTATTCCTGCGCTCCACCTTTGCGACAAGCGACTTCTACCGCTCGACAAAGACTATCATGACCATTCACAATCTCAAATTCCAGGGCGTGTGGGATATTGATACTTTCAAGTTCAATACAGCTCTGCCGGACTATATGTTCACTCCCGACAAGCTCGAGTTCAAGAAGGACGCAAGCATGCTCAAGGGCGGACTCGTTTATGCCGACTATATCACAACAGTAAGCGATACCTATGCTGAGGAAATCAAATACCCGTTCTACGGCGAGGGGCTTGACGGACTGCTCCGTGCACGCTCAGGCTCGCTGAGAGGTATCGTGAACGGAATCGACTATAACGTGTTCAATCCCGAGACAGACGAGATTATCTTTGAGAAATTCAATTCATCAAACTTCAAAAAGAACAAGCTTGCCAATAAGACAAAGCTCCAGGCTGAGCTTGGACTGCCTGTGGACGAGAATAAGTACATGATAGCTATCATCTCCCGTCTGACCGACCAGAAAGGTCTTGACCTCGTAAATCATGTAATGGAGCAGATTACAGATGAAAATACTCAGTTCGTGGTTATCGGAACAGGCGACCCGAGATATGAGAATATGTTCAGGCATTATCAGTGGAAGTATCCCGAGAGAGTTTCGGCAAATATTCTCTACTCCGACGCTCTTGCACACAAGCTTTATGCGGCTGCCGACGCAATGCTCATGCCGTCGCTGTTCGAGCCCTGCGGACTTACCCAGCTGATCTCACTCAGATACGGAACAGTTCCGATCGTGCGTGAAACTGGCGGTCTTAAAGATACGGTCGAGCCTTACAATGAGTTCGAGGGAACAGGAACAGGCTTCTCGTTCTCGAACTACAATGCCGACGAGATGCTCAGCACTATCAATTACTCAAAGAAGGTCTACTTCGAGAACCGTGACGCTTGGGACGATATGGTCAAGAGAGGCATGGAAAAGGACTTCTCATGGAACAATTCCGCTAAGCAGTACGAGGGAATGTACAGCTGGCTTATCGGCAGATAATGTATAAAAGCTCCCGTTAAAGGCATAATAATTCTAAAACGGAGGTTATGTCAATGAAAAAGGTTGCATTTTTTGATACAAAGCAGTACGACCGTGAGTGGTTCGACAGGCTGGATAAAAGCTTTGAGATCAAGTATTTCGAGGAAAAGCTCAATCCCGAGAATGCCGATCTGGCTGCCGGCTGTGACGCGGCAATTGCTTTTGTAAATGATACTATCAACAGCAAAACTATAAAGATACTGGCTGAAAACGGTGTGGAGATTCTTGCAATGCGCTGTGCAGGCTATAACAATATCAACTTCAAAGCGGCGCATGAAAACAATCTGAAAGTTGTGAGAGTTCCCGTTTACTCGCCCTATGCGGTTGCGGAACATACTATGGCGCTGTTTCTGACGCTGAACAGAAAGATTCACAAGGCATACAGCCGTACACGTGACTTCAACTTTTCTCTCAGCGGTCTGACGGGATTTGACCTGCACGGAAAAACAATAGGAGTAATCGGAACAGGAAAAATCGGACAGATTTTCATAAAGATTTGTCAGGGCTTCGGCATGAGAGTTATCGCATACGACCCGTATCCCATAGAGAATCCGTCGTTTGAATATGCTGAGCTTGATACTCTTTACCGTGAGAGCGACGCAATTTCCCTGCATTGTCCGCTGACAGAGGAGAATCATCATCTTCTCAGTAAAGAAGCGTTTGAAAAAATGCGAAATGGAGTGTATATCATCAATACCTCCCGAGGAGGACTTATTGACAGCGAGGCTCTGCTCGAAGCTCTGAAAAGCCGGAAGGTCGCAGGCGCAGGTCTTGATGTTTACGAGGAGGAGGCTGCGCTCTTCTTTGAGGACTGCTCCGATACGATAGTTGATGACGACGTCCTCGCAAGGCTTGTATCGCTTCCGAACGTGATCCTTACCTCGCATCAGGCATTCCTGACCGAGGAGGCTCTGAAAAATATCGCAGAAGTCACGATCGGCAATCTCGAGGACTATTTTGCGGGAAAACCACTGAAAAACGAGGTCTGCTACAGCTGTACCAACGGCTGTGCTACAACAGACTGCAATTGAATGTAATAAGGCAGTAACAGGGCGGAGTTCTTCTTCCGCCCTTTTTGCAGAAAAGGAGAGTTACAATGATTAAAGGTGCGGTTTTTGATATGGACGGGCTTATGCTCGATACCGAGAAGCTGCTGGTTCAGTTCTGGAGACAGGCGGCAGGGGAGTACGGATACAATATGACTTTCCAGAATGTCCTCGACATAAGAAGTCTCTCACGAAAGTATTCCGTTCCTAAGCTTAAAGGAATCTTCGGCGAGCAGTTTGAGTTCGAGCAGATTCGTGCACGGCGCATCGAGCTGATGAATTCCTACATAGACGAGCACGGTTTCGAGATTAAAAAGGGTCTGTTCGAGCTTCTGAGCTATCTTCGTGATAACGGATACAGGCTTGCTGTTGCAACTGCAACCGACTTCCGCAGAGCCGAAATGTATCTTAAACGCATTGAAGCTCTGGAATATTTCGACGAGGTGGTCTGCGGAGATATGATACAGAACGGAAAGCCTGAGCCTGATATTTATCTTAAAGCAGTCGAAAAGCTGGGTCTTGAACCCCATGAATGCGCTGCGTTTGAGGACTCCCCGAACGGTATAAGATCGGCGTATGCGGCAGGCTGTAAGGTAATAATGATTCCTGATCTGTCCCAGCCCGATGAGACTGTAGTGCCAATGCTGACCGCAGTGTACGAAAGCCTTGACAAGGCGATAGATTTCTTTGAAAAGGAGAAGCAGTCATGAGTGTATCAGAGATTTTTGAGATCCCTAAGTTCTATTATTTCGAGAGCGGAAACGACTATTCGGGAAGCAAAGGAGATTTTTCGTATAAGGTGATCAACTCCGACAATCTGAAATGCCTTACATGGCATGGGAAGCTATGCTCGATGAAGGCTGATATTGAGAATGAAGCCGAGTTCGAGAAAACTCAGGAGGGCTTTGAAGCCATGGTAAAATGGCTCGAGGAGCGTTATTCGGAAAGGTAGGGGCGCATTCCGTGCGCCCGTTTCGTTCTTGGGATTTGGTTCATCATGTAGGGGAGGATATCATCCGCCCATTTCGTTCTTCCGGATTTGGTTCACCATGTAGGGGACGGCGTCCCCGACGTCCCATCCGGATGCCCGGTTTATTTTTTGGAGATTCCTGGTGTGGGCGCACGGAATGCGCCCCTACAATAACGTATTCAAGCCAATTTGCAGGGGACGGCTTTACAAGGAAAAGATTTCATGTTATAATAGATTAATATTGTTTTTTCTGGAGGTTCTATGATTACTGTATCTAATGTCAGCGTTCAGTTTGGCGGCTCTACGCTGTTTAAAAATGTCAATCTTAAATTCACAAACGGAAACTGCTACGGCGTTATCGGCGCAAACGGCGCAGGAAAGTCTACCTTTCTCAGGGTGCTCTGCGGAGAGCTTGAGCCTTCTACAGGTGAGGTCGTTATCCCAAAGGAGGAGCGTCTCAGCGTTCTCAAGCAGGATCACTTCGCTTATGACGAGTACACTGTCCTCGATACCGTTATCATGGGAAATGCCCGTCTCTACGAAATAATGCAGGAAAAGGACGCTCTCTATGCTAAGGAGGATTTCTCCGATGAGGACGGAGTGAGAGCTTCCGAGCTTGAAGGCGAATTCGCTGAAATGAACGGCTGGGAGGCTGAATCCGACGCTTCCAAGCTCATTCAGGGTCTCGGTCTGCCGGAGGATATCCTCTATTCCTCGATGGCTTCGCTCTCGGGTAATGAAAAGGTAAAGGTGCTGCTTGCACAGGCTCTTTTCGGAAATCCCGACATCATTCTTCTTGACGAGCCTACAAACCATCTTGATATCGACGCTGTACGCTGGCTGGAGGAGTTCCTTGCGGAGTATTTCGGTACAGTCATCGTTGTTTCCCACGACCGTCACTTCCTCAACAATGTCTGCACTCACATTGTTGATATCGACTACACTAAGATCAAGATGTATGTCGGCAACTACGAGTTCTGGTACGAGTCAAGTCAGCTTATCCAGCGCATGATAAAACAGCAGAACAAGAAAAACGAGGACAAAATCAAGGAGCTTAAATCCTTTATCGAGCGATTCTCTGCCAATAAATCAAAGTCGAATCAGGCTACTTCAAGACGTAAGCTCATTGAGAAGCTCACCGTTGAGGAGCTTCCTGCGTCAAGCAGAAGATATCCGTTTATCGGCTTCGATATGGACAGAGAGCTTGGCAAGGATATTCTCCAGGTAGAGGGACTCACCAAAACCGTGGACGGCGTGAAGCTCCTCGATAACGTGAGCTTTACTCTCGGCAGAACCGATAAGGTTGCTTTCATCGGCGAAAGCGAACAGGCTATCACTATGCTTTTCAAGATTCTCATGGAGGAGGAACAGCCTGACTCGGGTTCGTTCAAGTGGGGAGTCTCCGTTACGCAGTCCTATATGCCCGTTGATAACTCCGATTACTTCAACGACTGTACATTATCCATCCTCGACTGGATTCGTCAGTACTCCGTGAAGGACGAGACTGAGACCTACCTGCGCGGCTTCCTCGGAAGAATGCTCTTCTCGGGAGACGATGTGTACAAGCCAGTAAACGTACTCTCCGGAGGCGAAAAGGTTCGCTGTATGTTCTCCAGAATGATGCTTTTCGGCTCAAATGTGCTCTTGCTCGACCGTCCCACAAACCATCTCGACCTCGAGAGCATTACTGCGGTCAACAACAGCCTTGTCAACTTCAAGGGAGTCGTTCTCCTTGCTTCCCACGACCACGAGATCCTACAGACTACCGCAAACAGAATCATCGAGATCACTCCCACCGGATGCATTGACCGTCAGGGAACTTATGAGGAGTTCATTGAGTTCAAGAAAAATATGAAGATGTAATAAAAAACGGCATTTGCCAAAGGAATAGGGTCTGATTTACCATGTAGGGGCGGATATCATCCGCCCGTTTGTTTTTTGATTTGATTTAACATGTAGGGGCGCATTCCGTGCGCCCACATAGAATATCCGAAAAAATGAAACGGGCGAGCGGAACTCGCCCCTACGGAATAGGGGCTGGTTTATCATGTAGGGGATGCCGCCCTCGGCATCCCGTTTTGTTCATTTGGATTTGGTTCATCATATAGGGGCGGATATCATCCGCCCATTTGTTTTTTTGAATTTGATTCACCATGTCCGGACACACATTGATTCCTGTAAAAATTCAGATTTATACAAAAAGAAAGACCGGACGTTTGTCCGGTCTCATAAAGGGAGGAGAATTAAGCTTCCATATTGGATTCAGGGAGCATGGAGATAAGCTGAGCAGCCTTTTTCTGGATTGCAAGAGCGTCCATATTGCTGATACCATCGCCGCGCTGGTAAACGTCAGCAGCGTCAAGCTGTTCGTCTGTCAGCGGATAAGCTTCTTTGTTTGTAACATAAGTCATAACCTTAACAGCGTCATTGATTGTAACCTCGCCGTCGCCGTCAACGTCACCGTAAAGGATATCGGGTTCAGCTTCGCTCACGAAAGCGTAGTCAGTCATTTCGCAGTCATAAAGAGTCTTGTCGATGCCTGACCACCAGATCTGAGCTTCAGCTTTAGTTACATCAGCAGGAACATCGGTAATATCTACTGTAATCTGAGCAGTACCGTCGTCGCCGATAGTTGTTTCCCAATCAATTGAAACCCAGTCTGCGCCGTCAGAATATCCTACACAGCCGTTTGTGTAAGCGCCGGGCTCGCCCTCGATAGTGAGAACGAGTTCATTTGACTCATTTCTGTCTGTGAGGTCGATGTTATACTTTCTTACTTCGTAAGCAGGCTCTTCCTCGGTAGTTGTAGTAGTTACATCGGGGTCGGGAGCAACTGTTGTTGTAGTTGTTGTAGTGATGGGAGTATCTCCGGACGGAGTAGTTGTAGTAGTAACGCTGCCGCTTTCGGAAGAATAGCTGTAGAGGTCTGCCGGCAGCTCGTCAAGAGTTATAACATAGTCGCTCTGATAGAGTTCAGTTACAGTATCAGGATTATTGTATGTTGAGCTTGTGATATATTCAGCATACCAGGGGCAGAAATAGAGCCATTTAGCCTGGTCAGTGATAAGATTATCAAGACTGGGGATAGTATCGTTCTCAGCCATAGCAACCATCTTCTTGCCCTCGTACATCTCTACGAGAGAGTAGAAAGTACCTGAAATCGAGCTTTCGTTCGGTGAACCGGAAGCATTGTACTTATCATAAGCAACGAGGTCAACGTAGTCGTCGCCGGGATACCAGGCGGAAGATGTATCATAAGTATAAGAGTTCCATTCCCAGATGAGGTTATGGAGACCATACTCATTTGTGAGCTTGTCATAGAGGTAATGCCAGAGGTCAACATAAGCCTCAGCACCGTCATTGCCCCACCAGAACCATGAACCTGATCCGTCGAGTGAAGAAGAGCCCTCTGCCTCGTGGAGAGGTCTGAAGATAACGGGGATATTATTATCCTGAAGCTCCTGAAGAGCCTTAGCGATCATTTCGATATCCTTATTGATGAACTCATTTTCCTCAGTGCCTTCCTGAACAGCCTTAGCCGGACTGAATGTAGTGTACTTATCAGCAGAACCCTTCTTATTATAGAAAGCTACACCATCATAAGTGAGAGTATCGCCGATATCATAGTTTGCCATATCGAGCGGAACGAACCAGTGCCATGCAACAGTAGCAATACCGTTTTTGTTATTTACCCAGTTGATGATTCTGTCGTTAGTACCGTCATCCCAGTTAACGCCCTGAGTCCAGTTCATATAGTCGAAGCCTCTGATAGCGGGATACTCGCCGGAGAGGTTGTAGATGTACTCAAACTCAGTTTCTCCTGCCTGACCGTAAAGCTCCTGCTGACCGGAAATGATGTGATTTCCGTATGTATCAGCGAGGTAATTCATAAGGCTCTGAGTTTCTTTAGTAGCCTGTTTGTCGCTGAGAGTGTTGTTTCCGACAACCTCGGGAAGCTCTGCTGTTTCAACAGTGAGATAGTCGAACAAGATCCAGCCCCAGTCCTTTTTGAAGGTGATAGTATTTTCGCCTTCTTTAAGAGATATGCCGCTGACAGAAATCTCAGTAAAAGTATCTGAGATTGCGAAGCCGACATCTCCCTGAGCCACATCGTTTACATAGAGATCCTGAACCTTTGCTGTTCTGTCAGAAGGCAGACAATAGCAGATAGTCAATTCATAGATACCTGTTGACTCAACGTTAACAGTAACGGAAAGATCGCCCTCCTGAGAATCAACGTAGCCGGTGCCGGAGAAGCCCTCGACAGTATTGCCGAACACGCATTTACTGTCGTAGGTTCCGTCCTCGAACTCGTACTTTTCGCCGGCAGCATTCACAGAGAAAATGCTTCCGACAGCAGCGCAGTTTGCAGCGACAGCAGCAGCGAGAATTGCTGAGCTAGCCTTTTTGAATAATTTAGCTTTCATAAGTACCCTCCTGAAAAGTTATTAATGTACTTTAATTATAATGCACATTTTCAATAAATGCAATAACTTCCATGAATTTTTTTCGGATAAGCCAAAAAAATCGTAGACTTACACAAATATGCGCTATGTAAATTAGGCAAAAGGCAGATGTAATGAGCTTAATTTAACTTAAATTTAAGTAAAATGCAGTAGTTAATTACACATAAATCACTTAAATCCAATACTTCCAAAAGAAGCAAAATGTGCTATTGCCTAAACTCCGACAATATGATATAATTAGAGCATGATGACTGATGGACGGTGATTTGATGAAAAAAAAGGAGATTGCTGAGCTTGCCTGTGCAGAGCTTGAAAAGCTTTATCCCGATGTTAAATGCTCGCTTAACTATTCCAAGCCGTACGAGCTGATGTTCGGAGCACGGCTTGCGGCTCAGTGCACTGACGCAAGAGTAAATATAGTAACAGAAACTCTTTTCAAAAAGTATCCCACGCTCGAGGCTTTTGCCGCTGCGGAGCTGACCGAGCTTGAACGTGACGTAAAGCCCTGCGGCTTCTACAGGATGAAGGCGAAAAGTCTGAAGGAAATGGCTCAGAAGCTGCTTGACGATTTCGGCGGTGAGCTTCCTCAGACTATGGACGAGCTTCTGACGCTGCCGGGAATAGGAAGAAAAACTGCGAATCTGGTTATGGGCGATATATGGGGAAAACCGGCAATCGTCACCGATACTCATTGTATAAGAATAACAGGTCGTCTGGGACTGACTAAAAATACAGAGCCGGCAAAAGTCGAAAAGGATCTGGTCAAGCTGATTCCTCCGGAGGTCTCGTCGGATTTCTGTCACCGCATAGTGGAGTTCGGACGTGACATCTGCCGTGCAAGAGCGCCTAAGTGCAGGGAATGTCCGCTCAATTATTTCTGCGTGTACTATTTCAAAAATATAGATGTAAAGTAGTGCTGTCTGAATCTGAGCCAGTTTCTGCCGGCTTTGCGGTTCAGAAAAATTATGTTAAGGTCGTGAAAGAATAATGAATTCAGATAAAATCAAAAGGTTTCTGGAGATAGTAGAAAGCTCCCGTAAAATTGTCTTTTTCGGAGGCGCAGGAGTATCAACCGAAAGCGGGATCCCAGATTTCAGAAGCGTTGACGGACTGTATAATCAGCAGTACGATTTTCCGCCTGAAGAGATTCTCAGCCATGGATTTTTTATGAAGAATACAGAGGAATTCTATCGTTTTTACAGAGACAGGATGCTCTATCTTGACGCAAAGCCGAACACAGCGCATCTGAAGCTTGCAGAGCTTGAAAAAAGGGGAGTTCTTACAGCAGTTGTGACTCAGAATATCGACGGTCTGCATCAGGCGGCAGGAAGCGAAAAGGTATTCGAGCTTCATGGCAGCGTTCACCGGAATTACTGCATGAACTGCCATAAGGAATATGACGCACATTTTATCCTGAACAGCTCCGGCGTTCCTCGCTGTGAGTGCGGAGGAATCATAAAGCCGGATGTTGTGCTCTACGGGGAAGCTCTTGGCGACGATGCCGTAATAGGCTCAGTCAATGCAATCGCAAATGCAGATACGCTGATAATCGGCGGAACCTCGCTGAATGTTTATCCTGCGTCGGGACTTATACGCTATTACAGCGGAGATAACCTTGTGATAATCAATATGTCCCACACACAGACAGATAAAAATGCTGATTTGCTGATCCATGAGAAAATCGGCGGGGTATTTTCACATATAGGAGAATAGTATGAGAATAGTTTTACAAAGAACATCGTCCGCAAGCGTGACAGTCAACGGTGAGGTATGCGGAAAAATCGGAAAGGGATATCTGGTTCTTCTGGGAATCGGTGACGGCGATACTGAGGAGGACTGCCGCAGACTTGCCGATAAAATACTTAATCTGCGTATTTTTGCCGATGAGAATGATAAAATAAATCTTTCGCTTGAACAGGTCGGAGGAGAGCTTCTGATCGTCTCGCAGTTTACGCTGTATGCCGACTGCCGCAAGGGAAACCGTCCGAACTTCATTCAGGCGGCAAAGCCCGATAAGGCAGAGAAGCTCTACGAATATTTTGCGGAATACTGCCGCTCAAAGGGAAAGCACGTCGAGACGGGAATCTTTGGAGCTGACATGAAGGTGGAGCTTGTCAATGACGGACCCTTTACGGTTGTGCTCGAATAATTCAGCAAAACAGGAGGTAAAAACATGGATATCAAAAAAATAGTCTCTGAAATGACTCTTGAGGAAAAGGCAGGTCTTTGCTCCGGAGCCGATTTCTGGCATACAAAGGCAGTCGAGCGTCTGGGAGTTCCGCAGATGATGGTCTGCGACGGACCTCACGGACTCCGCAAGCAGGATCTGGCAGCTGACAATCTCGGAGTAAATGTCAGCATCGAGGCAGTATGCTTCCCGACTGCGTGTGCGCTTGCGTGCTCCTTTGACAAGGAGCTTATCTATAAGCTTGGACAGGCTCTCGGAAACGAGTGTCAGGCTGAGGATATCGGAGTTATTCTCGGTCCCGGAGCAAACATCAAGCGTTCACCTATCTGCGGCAGAAACTTCGAGTACTTTTCGGAGGATCCTTATCTTGCGTCAAATATCGCCGCAAGCCACATCAGGGGAGTCCAGAGCAAAAATGTCGGAACAAGTCTGAAGCATTTCCTTGCCAACAATCAGGAGAACAGGCGAATGACCGTTAATGCGGTGATAGACGAGAGAACTCTCAATGAGATCTATCTTGCGGCATTTGAAACAGCCGTGAAGGACGGAAAGCCGTGGACAGTAATGTGCTCCTACAATCAGATCAACGGAGAGTTCGGCTCTGAGAATAAATGGTCGCTGACAGAGGTTCTCCGTGACAGGTGGGGCTTCGGCGGCTTTGCCGTAAGCGACTGGGGAGCTGTAAACGACCGTGTAAAGGGAGTTGACGCAGGTCTCGACCTCGAAATGCCGGCAAGCGGAGGAGTTAATGACGCTAAAATCGTTCAGGCTGTTAAAAACGGAGCTCTCAGTGAGGAAGCTCTCAACAGCTCCTGCGAGAGAATTCTCGGAATCATTGACAGATATATCAAGGGTCGTGACAATAATGCTGTCTGGGACAAGGACGCCGACCATGCTCTTGCGGCGGAGATAGCTTCTCAGTGCATGGTTCTGCTGAAAAACGAGGAGGGCATTCTTCCTCTTGATAAGAGCAAAAAAATCGCGTTTATCGGAAAGTTCGCCAAGGAGCCTCGCTTTCAGGGCGGAGGAAGCTCGCACATCAATGCTCATAAGGTATCGGACGCTGTTTCGGCAGCTGCGAAATATGCGGAGATCTCCTATGCTCAGGGCTATCGCACCGACGAGGACGTTACTGATGAAGCTCTGCTCTCAGAGGCTGTGGAGCTTGCAAAAGACAGCGATATTGCAGTAGTGTTCGCAGGACTCACCGATTTGTTTGAGTCCGAGGGCTTTGACCGCAGTCATATGCGTATGCCAGAGTGTCAGAACGAGCTTATTGCGAAGATCGCGGAGGTTCAGCCGAATACAGTCGTGGTACTCCATAACGGCTCGCCTGTAGAGATGCCGTGGCTCGGGAATGTAAAGGGACTTCTCGAAGCGTATCTCGGAGGACAGGCTGTGGGAGAGGCTGTATGCGAAATTCTTTTCGGAAGTGTGAATCCAAGCGGAAAGCTTGCCGAGACATTCCCTAAGAAGCTTTCGGATAATCCGTCCTATCTCAATTTCCCCGGCGAGGGCGATACGGTTGAGTATCGTGAGGGAATCTTTGTCGGATACCGTTACTATGACTTCAAGGAAATGGATGTGCTGTTTCCGTTCGGTTATGGATTATCGTATACAACGTTTGATTACAGCAATCTCAGAGTCAGCGTAAGCGGATGCAGTGCGGAGGTAAAGGTTACCGTTAAGAACACGGGCGCTGTCAAGGGAAAGGAAATCGTACAGCTCTATGTGAGAGACTGCGAAAGCTCGGTAATACGTCCTGTCAAGGAGCTGAAGGGCTTTGAGAAGGTTGAGCTTGAGCCGGGCGAGGCTAAGGATGTAACGTTCAGCCTTGACCGACGTTCGTTTGCTTTTTACAGCATAAAGACTCATGATTGGTTTGTTGAAAGCGGCGAATTTGAGATAATGATAGGTAAATCCTCACGCGATATCGTGCTCTCTGAGACTGTATATATCGAAGCTCCCGACAAAATGCCGTTCGTGTGCACGATGAATACCACGATAGGCGATTTGATGCAGATCGACTGTGCAGAGAAGTATCTCGGAAAGCTTATTGAAGCCTTTGCAGGCGCTATGGAGGGAAATTCCGACGGCGATGAGATGGGCGAGAGCACGAAGCTCATGATGGAGCACCAGCTGAGGGATAATCCTCTGCGAGTGATGGTAAGCTTCTCGGACGGAAATATAACTCATGAGGAAATCGAAGAAATCATCGGAAAAATCAACAGGGAACTGAATAATTAAGGATAAAATCACCTTTTCCGCAGAAAATAACGGAAGAGGTGATTTTTTTGATCAGGAAAAGGGCTGAAACAGGAATAATAACGCTTGGAATAACCTTTGCGGTATTTTTTGTAGTGATTATCGGGAAGTACTCCGCACTTGCAGCGAATCCGAAATATGCCGAGTCAGCAGCCGAGCAGAGAGCAATGGTAATAAATGTTGATGGCGGCAGCGGAAATATCTACGACAGAAACATGAAGCTTCTTGTAAATACTGAAACGAAATATATCGCAGTGGCTGTGCCGCAGGCTATTGACGCTGAGGAAGCTGCCGGATATGCCGCAGACGAGAAGGAGTTCTATGAGAAGCTTGAACAGGGAGTTCCTTTTACTTTTGAGTGCACCGAAGAAATCGAGGAGTCCGAGGCGCTGACCGTATTTGAGGTTCCAGAGAGATATTCCGATAATCAGATCGCACAGCATGTCATTGGCTATACCTCGCAGGGAGAGGGAGTCGCAGGTATTGAAGCCGCTTACAACAGCATTCTCCGTGACAGCAGCGGTAGGAACAGTGTGATGTATTCTGCCGACGGCTTCGGAAGAGTCCTCATCGGCGACGGAAAAAATGTAAGCAGAAGCGGAGATGTTCAGGACGGAGTAGTTCTGACCCTTGACAGTAAAATCCAGCGGATCTGCGAGGAGGCAGGCAAAAAAATCAACAAGGGAGCTATAGTTGTAACCGAGATCAAAACGGGAGATATTCTCGCTCTTGCAAGCTTCCCCGATTACTCCGTAACGGAGCTTGAGGAAGCTCTGCAATCCGAGGACAGCCCAATGATAAACAGAGCGTTTTACTCCTACAGCGTAGGCTCGATATTCAAGCTTGTAACGGCTTGTCAGGCTGTTGAGGAGGGCTACGACGGGTATATGTACAACTGTACGGGGGAAATTGATGTCAATGGACAGATTTTCCGCTGTCATAAGCTTGACGGTCACGGCTTGCAGACTATGACTGATGCAATGGTGAATTCCTGCAATACCTATTTTATCAGTCTGAGCAGACTTCTCAGCGTTCCCGATTTCCGTGAGACAGCCTTCTCTCTCGGATTCGGCAGGGAGATACATCTCTGCTCGGGAATGACCGCTTCGGGAGGAGTTCTTCCTACAGCGGAGCAGCTCCTGATTCCGGCTGAGCTTGCAAATTTCTCATTCGGACAGGGAAAGCTCACAGCGACTCCTTTACAGATCTCCCAGCTGACCTGTGCAGTAGCCAACAACGGAAAAATACCTGTTCTGCGCCTGGTGAAGGGACTGACTGAGGACGGCAGAAAGCTTCAAAATGATAAAGAGCCGCAGTATTCGTATGCAATGGACGCCGATGTCTCCGCTGCCTTAAAGGATATGATGACGGCGGCTGTATATGAGAACGACGCCTCCAATGCCAGACCGTTTTATGTTACGGCAGGAGCAAAAACCTCCACTGCCCAGACCGGACGCTGCGATGATGACGGAAACGAGCTTTGCAATGCATGGATTACCGGATTCTTCCCCGCAGATGATCCCGAATATGCCGTAACTGTTCTGGTTGAGGACGGAGGCTATGGAAACGATTCGGCTGCTCCTGTATTCAGGCAGATCGCCGATAAAATCGCCAGATCGGAGTCTGACTTTTTGGAATGATAATATGTAGGGGACGGCGTACCCGGTCTGCATAAAATATCGGGCTGTCGGGGACGCCAGCCCCTACAATCCGATTTACAATACGCAAATTATAGATTTTCCTGCCCACATTCGCGAAACTTGACAGATTCCGACACCTGTTGTATAATGATTTTGAATGTGTCCATATAATTCCTATGTGTACAGATTCTGAAAAAATGCAATGAAAAGGATACGGTGATATGGGATTATTCAAATTTGAATCTGATACTATGTTTTTTGCAGACATCAGGGAGCTTTTGTTTGACAGGGTAATATCTCTCGGCGGAACCTGTCAGGTGGCGCACCAGCTGAACAGACTGGGACTTCGCTTCGAGTCATATCCGTTTGACTGGCTGTTCAGCACTGACCCTGAGCAGCTTATCAAGGCTCTGAGGAATGACCTGGACGGCTGGCTTCTGCCTGAAAATCTGATTGAATCCGATAAAACCGAAACGTCTCACCGAAGAGTTACCGATACAAAGTACAATATGATACACCAGCATATTTTTCCGCTCGGCAAGCCGCTTTCTGAGTCATATAATGAGGTAATGCAGACCGTTAACCGCCGTGTTGAGAGATTTCTTTCGCTGAAAGAGGGCAATAAAAGGCTTCTGTTTATACGAACCAATCTGAACCGTGAGCAGAGCGATAAGCTTGGAGCTCTGATAAGGGAAAAATTCGGAAAAAACGCCATGCTGCTCGTTGTGAATCACATTAAGGAGTTCAGGATCCGCAAGGTAAGGTCGGGACTGAGTAATACTTATATCTACGAAATATATGACGAAAACGAAAATACCGGTCAGAAATGGCAGGGCTATGACCCTCACTGGGATAAGCTGCTGGGAGGGGTAAGGCTGAAGGAGGAGTTCGCAGATATCGCTGATGACGGTCTGTTCGAGAATTTTTATCCGTGCGAGATCAATGAAAAGAAGCAGAAATTCCGCTGGACTTATAAAGAATCCGTACTGCATCTTGAGAGATACGGGGGATGTGAATGCATTCTCACATTTTCAACTCCCGCTGCAATGACGCTGGAGATTGAAAATGTTTACGGACAAAAAATTGCCGGTATAAAAGTTGCTCCGAGTGAGTCATATAAATTTGAAATAAAGCATGAAACGAGATACATAACGCTGAAGCTTGCGGAGACATGGAGTCCTGCAGAGCGTTTCGGTTCGGAGGACAACAGGCAGCTCGGAGTCTGTCTGGAGTCTGTGCAGATACATAGATAACAAAAGGGACTGCATTTGCAGTCCCTTAATTTATGGATTATTCAATGTAAGCCTTCTTGATAACCTGCGGTTCGAGAGGCTTGTCGGAGTAGTCTGTAGCAACCTCAGCAATCTCATCAACAGCGTCCATGCCCTCGATTACCTTGCCGAATGCAGCATACTGACCGTCGAGATGGGGAGCGTCCTCGTGCATGATAAAGAACTGTGAGCCTGCTGAATCGGGCATCATAGAACGAGCCATTGAAAGGACTCCTCTTGTATGCTTGAGGTCGTTCTTAACGCCGTTTGCAGCGAACTCGCCCTTGATATGCCAGCCGGGACCGCCTGTACCCGTACCGTTGGGGCAGCCGCCCTGAATCATGAAGCCGGGAATAACTCTGTGGAAAGTGAGTCCGTCATAGAAGCCGCTGTTAACGAGCTTCTCGAAGTTCTCACACGAAATCGGGGCAATTTCGGGATAGAGTTCAATTTTAATCTTCTTGCCGTTTTCCATTTCAATAATAACCATAATATTAAACCTCTTTTTAATTATTCTTCATTCTCAGTCTCGGTCGGAACACTCTCAGCAGCTTCCTCAGCGGGAGCAGCCTCGGGTTCGTCTTTGAGAACAGCTTCCGTAATCTCGCCTCTCATGAGCTTCTCGAAGTCGTCGCCGTCGATTTTCTCGAATTTGAGGAGATATGCCGCAAGCAGGTGAAGCTTGGACATATTAGCTGTGAGGATATCGGAGCAGTCCTTGTAAGCCTTCTCAATTATACTGCGGACTTCCTCATCAATCTGAGCGGCAACAGCCTCACTGTAATTGCGTGTATGACCGTAGTCCTTGCCGAGGAACACCTCGTCATTGTCGGAGCCGTAGACAACAGTTCCGAGCCTGCTTGAGAAACCGTATTTAGTAACCATGCTGTGAGCAGTCTTTGTTGCACGCTCGATATCATTGGAAGCGCCTGTGCAGATGTCGTCGAGAACGAGTTCCTCCGCAACACGACCGCCGAGCAGCATAATAATGCTCTCACGCATCTGATTCTTGGAAACGTGCATATTATCGTTATCAGGACGTGTAACAGTAAGACCTGCCGCCATACCGCGCTGAATAATTGTAACCTGATGAACCTTATCCTGAGTTTCGAGGTTATAAGCGGCAATTGCGTGTCCTGCCTCATGATAAGCGGTAACACGTCTGTCACGCTCGGTAACAATTCTGGATTTCTTCTCGGGACCTGCAATGACCTTCATTGTAGCTTCCTCGATATCGGACTCAATGACAGCCTTTCTGCCTGCACGAGCCGCAAGGAGAGCTGCTTCGTTAAGGAGATTTTCGAGGTCTGCACCAGTAAAGCCCTGAGTGGTCTGAGCGATAACTCTGAGGTCAACATCGGGACCGAGGGGCTTATTCTTGGCATGAACTCTGAGGATCTCTTCTCTGCCCTTGACATCAGGATAGCCGACAACGATCTGTCTGTCGAAGCGTCCTGGTCTGAGAAGCGCTGGGTCGAGGATATCACGTCTGTTTGTAGCGGCAATAACGATAACGCTTTCATTGCCTGTAAATCCGTCCATCTCAACGAGAAGCTGGTTAAGAGTCTGTTCACGCTCGTCGTGACCGCCTCCGAGACCTGCACCTCTGTGACGGCCTACAGCGTCGATCTCGTCGATGAATATGATAGCCGGAGCGTGCTTTTTAGCCTGTTCAAAGAGGTCTCTTACACGGGAAGCTCCGACTCCGACGAACATTTCAACGAAGTCCGAACCTGAGATCGGGAAGAACGGACAGCCTGCCTCGCCTGCGACAGCTCTTGCGAGGAGAGTTTTACCTGTACCGGGAGGTCCGAGGAGAAGTACGCCCTTAGGAACCTTAGCACCGATTTCCTTGTATTTATTCGGATGCTTCAGGAAGTCAACGATCTCCTCAAGCTCCTGCTTTTCCTCATCAGCGCCGGCAACGTCAGCAAAGGTAGCCTTTCGTGCGCTTGCCTGATTCTTCATATTCGCCTTGCCGAAGGAAGAATACTTACCTCCTCCGCCGTTCTGCTTCATCATGAAGTAGATGAAAACTCCGCCGAGAACGACCATAAGCAGCACAGGAATGAGCGAATAGATCCAGGAAGTATCAGTAATCCTCTGATAATCCTGTTTCAGCGGCTCATCAGGGTACTTCTCGTTGTATTCCTTACGATAATTTTCGGTATCGCTGAGGAAGATTTCTACATTCGGCACTTCATATCTTTTTTTAATTTCTTCACCTCTGAGCTGGTAGGTCAGCTCACCGCTTCCGAGGTCGAGGTCATAATAGGAAACCTCGTAGTTATCGAAATGACTGATAACCTTTGTATATTCGGTTTTAGCGGCATTGTCAGAGATTTTTGACATTACATAGTAGACGCAGATAATAGCGGCAGCTACGATAAGCAGATACGTCAGAATGCCTTTGTTCTTTTTTGGTGTCAAAAAATATCAGCTCCAATCTGTAAGTTATGAAATATATTTATCCGTTCAGTTATCTGTGACGGTAATTTTCAGGTAGTTGACGGTATTTTCATCGGGAGCCACTCTGTCGGCGATTCCCAGCATTTCGGCGAAAATCGTACCATATTCGTCCTCGATGAAGTGAAGCTCATCACGAAGCTCCGGAGGGATCTTCTCATTGATAAGCTTTTTTACCGAAGAGGTAAAACTCCTGCCTGAGAGTTTGATTTTATCTCCGAAACGTCTGTTGCGGAGAAAGGCTCTTCCTTTTATTTTATCATAATCCAAGTAATAGATTGCTAACTTTTTGTTAATATTCAGAGACTTCTGTAAATTTTCAGCTTTAATTAATTCAGTATATACTTTTTTATCTGAGAAAATTGAGTTTTCTCCGATTTTCAATTGCTCTGACAGAAGAATTTCCTGCTGTTTCGGAGCAATTCGCTCAAGCCTGAGAGTCTTTCCGTCGGAGACCAGATAAAGCTCTCCCGCGAGATTGATTTTTCCTCCGCTGAGAAGAATCCGGTCGGCGTCTGAGAGTCTGTCATAGGAGTAGGGGAGTTTGTTTTCCGAAAGCAGTCTTGCGATGCATCTGCGGCGTATAACCTCATGATACCCCGACAGTCCCGACAGCGAATTACCGACACAGCACAGCTTATAGGCTTCTGAGGCTTCCTGCTCTATGAAGCTGTTTTCGGCTCTGACCGCATCAATTGAGGTTATCGAAGTTTCAACAACCGAGCTGTTGATATCCTCAAAAAGCGGCAGGATCCTGTGTCTGATTTTATTTCGGGTGTAGTCATCGGAAAGATTGGTGCTGTCGGTGACATAGCCGATACTGCGTTCATGCAGGAACTGTTCGATTTCCTTTCGGCTGACAGTCAGCAGAGGACGAACGATATTCCCGCGCACAGGAGGGATTCCTGCAAGTCCCTTTAAAGCGGTTCCCCTTGCGAGGTTGAGCATAACCGTTTCAAGATTATCGTTTGCGTTGTGAGCCGTAGCGACGAGCTTTTCAACAGAGTGCTGTGAAAAAGCGTTATAGCGGAGCTTTCTTGCGGCTTCCTCCAGAGACAGCGAATGCAACTCTGCATAGCCTCTCACATCGCAGGAAACCGAGGTAAAGCTGATTCCCAGTCTCTCGCAGAGGTCACGGCAGAACTCTTCGTCATGGTCGCTTTCGGCTCCTCTGAGGCAGTGATTGACATGGAGCGCCTCGACAGTGATCCCGAGAGAAGAGCTAAGCTCCGAGAGACAAACCAGCAGACAAACGCTGTCTGCGCCTCCCGAGAGACCGCAGACAACGGCTGAACCCTTTGGAAACATATTATATTTTTCGGCAAAACGCTGAATTTTGTCAAGCATAAAGACTCCTTAGCTTTCCGGCGGGGCATTGTATTCGGGATTGGAGAAGCGTGTATACTGACCGTCCCATATCAGCTCGACAGTACCAGTCTCACCATGTCGGTTTTTGGCGACGATACACTCAGAGATATTCTGACGGGGACTTTCCTTATTATAGTAAGCGTCACGATAGAGGAAAAGAACGATATCCGCATCCTGCTCGATAGAACCTGATTCTCTCAGGTCGGAGAGCATAGGACGTTTATCTGTACGGCTCTCGACTCCACGGGAGAGCTGCGACAGCAGAATGACGGGAACATTAAGCTCCTTAGCCATGACCTTGAGCTGACGTGTGATCTCCGAGATAACCACAACTCTGTTGTCGGAGCGTGTGGTTGACTCCATAAGCTGGAGATAGTCGATGATAACAAGACCAAGATTCTTTGTACGTCTCAGCTTAGCTTTCATCTGCTGAACCGTCATGCTTGCGGTATCGTCGATATACATGGGAAGCGTACTGAGATATCCTGCGCTCGTAGCGAGTCTTACCCAGTCATCGCCGGAGATACGTCCGTTTCTCAGGCAGTTCGAATCCACGAGAGCCTCAGTTGAGAGAATACGGGTAGCGAGCTGTTCTCTGGACATTTCGAGATTGAATGTAACGACATCCTTTTCGCTTCGTCTTGCGACATTCGTGGCAATATTCATGGCAAAGGAGGTCTTACCCATACCCGGACGGGCAGCAATAATAATGAGGTCTGACTTATTCAGACCCGAGGTAATGCTGTCGAGCAGAGCAAAGCCGGTTCGTGCGCCGACATATTTTTCCTTGTCGGGACCCGAGATCTTGCCCAACCTGTCGTAAGCTTCGGTGATAGCTTCGGAAATCGGGATAAGCCCCTTGACATCGCGTCCCTGACGGATATCGTAGATTTTCTGTTCGGCAGCGTCGAGCAGAAGCTGTGAATCATGCTCTCCCGACTGTATATCCTCGAGAATACTTCTTGCCGCATAGCCAAGACTTCTGATGAAATACTTGTCTGCAACTATTTTGCAGTAGCTCTCGATATTGGAGGTTGAGGGCAGGGTATTGCCGATTTCGGCGAGATAGCGTCTGCCCTCCATTGAGTTCTCGAAAATATGGAGCTTTTCGGCTTCGTCGAGGACAGTGATGATATCCACAGGCGAGCCGCTGGTGAACATTCTGAGGATAATAGAATAGATTGCCTTATGCTGGTCGCTGTAGAAGAATTCGGGTTTGATTTTTTCCACGACGACCGGCAGAACCGACGGGTCAGCAAGAACAGCACCGAGAACGGATTGTTCTGCCTCAATGCTGTGCGGGAGTTCACGGGAGGAAATCTGATAATTGTTATTGTCTTGCATAAATTTCGCCGTCCGTGAGATTAAGCCTGAACAACCTCAACGTCGATTTCTTCGGAAATGCCGTTGTAGAACTTGATTACAGCACGGAACGAGCCGAAGTTCTTGATATCTGTGCTGAGAGTAATTTTCTTCTTGTCAACCTTAACGCCGAACTGCTCGCTGAGAGCGTCGGCAACGTGGTTTGCAGTAACCGAGCCGAAGAGTCTGTCATTAGAGCCTGCCTTTGCCTTGACAATGACCTTTCCGCCCTTGACCTTTGCAGCAGCCTCGCCTGCAGCCTGCTTTTCCATATCAATTTTGTGCTGAGCAGAGGACTGCTGACCTGCGAGCTTTGTGAGATTAGCAGGAGTAGCCTCTACGGCAAAGCCCTTGGGGAGGAGCATATTTCTTGCGTAGCCGTCAGCAACGGTTTTGATCTCGCCCTTTTTTCCCGAGCCTTTAACATCCTGTAAAAAAATGACCTTCATAGTTAAAACATCCTTTCTTGATTTATATGTAAATATATGAGTTTGATCATACCTGTATGTCAGGCAGTGGCTGAATCATCAATAGCCTTGATAAGCTGTTTGAAGGCTTCCTGAAGAGAAGCGCCCTTGATCTGAGCAGCCGCCATAGTCTGATGACCGCCGCCTCCGAGCTGCTCCATAATCACCTGAACGTTGAGCGCTCCCATGGAGCGTGCGGAAATATTGACAGTATCTCCGGTCTTATAGAGAACGAAGGAAGCGTTTACATCGGTGATATTGAGAAGCTCGTCCGCAGCCTGCGGAGCCACGAGTCTTATATCATCGGACTTGAAATCCGCAGCAGCGACAGCGCAGTTATTGTGTATCTTAGCCGAAGCGACGATCTGAGTTTTTCTTCTGTAGGAGTCAAGCGAATTTGAGAACAGAAGCTTGACAGCAACAGTATCCGCACCGAGCTTTTTGAGAAACGCAGCAGCCTCAAAGGTTCTTACGCCGGTTCTCATGACGAAATTCTTGGTATCGAGCGTGATTCCCGCGAGCAGAGCGTCCGCATAGCAGGAGGGAATAACGCCGTCGTCATCGAATCTGAAATACTGGATAAGCTCAGTAACCATTTCCGAAGCCGATGAAGCATACGGCTCATGGTGGAAAATCACGGAATTGTCGATATAGTTGACAGTTTTTCTGTGATGGTCGATAACAACGACCGTTTTTGCGTTATTGTAGAGGTCACGGCTTTCGATGAAGTCCTTGTTATGCGTATCCACGATAATCAGAACATCGTTTTCCGTGATATTATCGGCAGCCTCAGTTGGCGGAACAAAGAAGTCCTCGCCTGAAGCGACTCTTACCATATCAATGAGGTGCGAAGCGAGATTCTTCTTCACATCGACAGCGATACTGACCTCCTTGCCCAGCAGCCTGATAGCTCCCGCAAGACCTGCCGAAGCGCCGACAGAATCGAGGTCGCCGTATGCGTGACCCATGATATAGACCTTATTGCAGTTCTGGATAAGATCCTGAAGCTTATTAGCGATAATACGGGTTTTTGCACGGGATTTTTTCTCAACGCCCTTAGAGACTCCGCCGAAGAAACGGTAGCCGCTTTCGGTTTTGACAACAGCCTGATCGCCGCCTCTTCCGAGAGCCATATCGAGGCATTGTCTGGCGAATCTCTCACTTTCTGCGAGAGTTTCTGCACCGTGACCGACACCGATGGAGAGTGTAAGAGAGGTATTCTCATTTATCTTGATTTGTCTTGCCTCGTCGAGAATCTTAAATTTTTCCTCAATAATCTTATTGAGGTGCCTGTCCTCGAGAATAGCATAGAAGGTATTGGCGGAGGTTTTCTTGATGAATCCGTTAGTACCGTTCATAAAATTCTCTATGAGCTGTTCAGTCTCGACGGAGGTTCTTGCCTTAACGCTTTCTTTAGCGTTCTGCATTATCTCGTGATAGCTGTCGATGGTGATAATGAGAACTGTTTTGCGGGTCTCATCTATGATCCGCTTGAGATTGAAGAACTCAGTTTCATCCTGAAAATAGAGAATGAGCAGAGTAATATCATTTTTCACGAAATTCTCCGCAGAGATCCTGTAAAGACGGTCATTGACCGAGCACACAGAGAAACCGTCATTCTTCACAGCGTCGATATTGACAGCAGCGCATTCACTGATATTGATACCGAAAAAATCACGTCCGAGAGCGATTTTCTCGCTGAAAATCTGATTGTACCACACAAAGACGCCGTTTTCATCGAGCACAGCGACAGGTGCCGGCATAGTGTTCATATATTCGGCTGCGGAATTTTCAAGATGAGCGTTCATTTTTGAAATCTGCCGCATTGAATTCCTTGAATAGAAGATTACCGCAGCAGCAAACAATATGCAGAGAATCGCTGTTGGAATCAGAGCCAGATAGCACTTGCCTTCTCCGTACTTATGGAGCACAAGAGCTGATACGGCGATATCTGCCAGCAGTCCGAGAGCAAGAGCAAAGGAGAGTGCCGGGAACTTTTTTTTCAACTTTATCAGCTCCTTTCGGCGATAATCAGGTTTCCATAATGATAGGAAGGATCATAGGACTGCGCTTTGTTTTCTGATAGATATAGTCTGACAGAGCGTCACGCAGCTTGCCCTTGAGAGTATTCCACTCCTTCAGCTCAGCGCTGGAGCAGTTATGAAGCGTATTTGTAAGAATCTGTTTAGCTTCGATAATAAGCTCCTCAGACTCTCTCACATATACGAAGCCTCGTGAGATGATATCCGGACCTGCTACAACTGTATTTGAAGCCTTTTCGATACCTATTACAATAATGATAAGACCGTCCTGAGCGAGATGCTTTCTGTCACGGAGAACGATAGAGCCGACATCTCCGACTCCCAGACCGTCAACGAGAACTCTTCCCGACGGAACCTGAGAAACAACGCTCATCTTGTTTCCGTCAGTCTCGATAACGTTGCCGATCTCAGCCATGATAACGTTATCCTTGGGAATTCCCATCTGAAGCGCAAGGTCGGCATGCTTTTTGAGGTGCTTGTATTCGCCGTGAACGGGAATAAAGAACTTGGGCTTAGTAAGAGCGAGCATGAGCTTCAGCTCCTCCTGACAGGCGTGTCCGGAAACGTGAACCTCGTACATAGCCTCGTAAACAACCTCAGCACCCGATTTCATAAGCTCGTTTACAACTCTTGTAACGTACTTTTCGTTGCCGGGAATAGGCGTAGCGGAGATAATGATGAAGTCCATGGGAGTGATGTTGACCTTTTTGTGGTCGTTCATAGCCATTCTTGTGAGAGCCGACATAGGCTCGCCCTGACTTCCCGTAGTAATGAGGACGATTTTCTCGCTCTCATAGCGGTTCATGGTTTCGATATCAATGATAATGCCCTTGGGAGCGTTGAGATATCCGAGCTCGATGGCAGTATTGATAACGTTTATCATGCTTCTGCCGAAAACAGCGATTTTTCTGCCGTATCTTTCAGCGCAGTTTATGATCTGCTGAACACGGTGGATATTTGAGGAGAACGTAGCGATAATGATTCTTTTACCCTCAGCCTGCTTGAAGAGCTTGTCGAAGGATTCACCTACAGTTCTCTCGGTATGGGTATAGCCGGGACGCTCAGCATTAGTGGAGTCAGCCATGAGAGCAAGAACTCCTCTGCTGCCCAGCTCGCCGAAGCGTGCGAGGTCGATGATCTCGCCGTCGATAGGCGAGTAGTCAACCTTGAAGTCACCCGTATGAACGACGATTCCTGCGGGAGTATGAATAGCCATACCAACAGCGTCGGGAATGGAGTGGTTCACCTTGATGAATTCAACCGCCATGCAGCCCATTTTAACGGTTTTCTTAGGCTCGATGATATTGAGATTTACCTTGCCCGAGAGACCATGCTCCCTGAGCTTTCCCTCAACAAGACCGAGAGTGAGCTTAGTGCCGTAAATCGGGACGTTGACTTTTTTGAGGAGATAAGCAAGACCGCCGATATGGTCCTCATGACCGTGAGTAAGAACAACGCCTCTGAGCTTATCCTGATTGCGCTCAATGTATGTGAAATCGGGAATAACGATATCAACGCCGGGCATATCTGCGTCGGGGAAGGCAAGACCGCAGTCGAGAATGAACATATCATTGCAGCATTCAAAAACGGTCATATTCTTTCCGATTTCGTTCAGACCGCCCAGAGGGATAATTTTAATGGGAGTTCTTCTGACTTCCTTAGTCTGCTTGTTTGAGCGTGCAGGCTTTGCGGAAGCTGAAATCTCGATACTGGTATCAGGAGCAGCCTGAGCCTGCTTTGCGGCAGCAGAGGGATTTCTGCGCTTATAGTATCTTTTTTTGCCGCCGAGGCTTCTTCCGAAGCCGTTATAGTTCTTTTTTGAGTTGTCTTTTTCGTTCACTGAATAACCTCGCTTTCTTAGAGCAGTCCTGACGGATTCCGTACAGCAAAACCAAACCGCAGGGACTGTGATAAATGGATAATTGAATGATATTAAGCCTGCGAGTAACAATCCGGAACGATCTCCGAAGAAGGCTCGGGGGATCCGCAGCACGGAACGGTGCATTTTCACGAACCGAATATACGTCAAACAAGATAATGTAAGAGTGACAGAGTGAAAATTATTGTAAAACAGTTACATAGTTATTTTGCAGGCTTATAGGGTATATTTTAAAGGCGCTTAGCGCCAATAAAGCCGTAATGAGAAAAGCAGCTTCGTGATAATAACGCACATTGAAATGCGTTTTCCTCATCAGCATATTATTACACATCATTAATTATACTGAAAATTTTTCCGTATGTCAATAGTAAATGAAGATGGCTGTTAAACATTATGCACACTGCATAAATTTGCGGTCAAGGTTGAAACAGATTAGTACACGAACTTATTTTTCTTAATTTTTCGTCCCACTGCGAACAAAGCTCAGCGGCAGTCTCGGTTTCGTAAGACTGAACGACGAGCGAAAGACTGTTTTTTCCGCTGCGTGAGACTCTTACAACGCCGTCAGGTTCGTGAAAAACTTTTTCTTTAACCGTGTTCCCGGGAATGACAGCCGGAATCTCTCTTCTTGAGGAGGTAAAAGCAGGAACCTCTTTCAGAAGTCCGAAGAACTTCTCACGGTTTTCGGCGAGCCTTACACACATATACAGGGAGTCGCTGAGAAAACGCTGATTTACCGCTTCTGCGGGAATTTCCTTGTCGGGATCGAACCTGATAAGCTCATACCCGAGCCTTTTGGCAGTATCCTCGGCAGCATAGTGGAAGCTTTCAGGAAGATAAACGGTATGACCTTCCCTCCACAGCATGATGCTATACGCAAGGATCAGCCTGTCGTAAGAGATGAAGCCCAGCTCTGTGATATAGGCGTTTACACGCTGACAGTCATCGGAGATCTGGAAAATCAAGGTATCGTCGTTGTCGGTAAAGAACTCGTTCCACAGTCTGCGGATCTCACGGTTTCCGCAGCTTATGCCTGCGCTTATGGGCAGAGAGTCTCCGCAGACTGAATCCCTGATATTGCTGACATATATGCTTCCGAGGGAACAAACGGGAATGATTTTTCCGCATGCAGCTGAATTTTCATGCGGCTTTGCATCAATGATTCGGCGGAGAAGCTCACTGCTCATAGGATATCCGTTTCTGCCGAAAAAGCAGAAGCGCGGTTCACGGATTCCTGATATATATATTCCGCAGTCAGCTCCTGTAATCGGAAATCCGTACCTGAACGAGGGGAGCTCCGTGTTTTCGCAGATGAAAACATCCCTGCCCGATTCAGCGATTCCCGAGCATAGTGCCAATAGAATGTGCCTGAGCTTTTCATTTCCGCAGCCAACAGCGAGCTTTCTGAAACAAAGCGGAATGTTTTTGCCGAAATCAGCAGCATAAGCGGCTGTAAACGGTAAGCCCGGGAGCGGCTCGCAGAAATTCTCCCTGAAGCTCAGATATTCGTTTTCACCTAAGTAACTCATTTAAATCATTCTCCTGACATCGTAAAATATAGTGCAATCTAAATATTGACATGGTAACTCATTCTTATTCTCGAATATCAGTTTTTATATTTGCATGAATTGTTATTTAGCGGGGTGTACTTTCGCAATCTATTGAGGGAGACCCTTTTGAAAAAGGGTCCGCCTTACTGGCGCGAGTCCCCTCTGTCCTTCAGACATCTCCCTGCGGGGCAGGGAGATGTCGAGCTTGCGAGACAGAGGGTACGGGTGCCGGTTAGGCAGAACCTTTCCTCAGAAAGGTTTTCCCCAGTAGGTTACGAGAATATACCCCGTTAAACAACAATTTATACTAATATTAAACACATATCGGAATATAATGGTGATTTTAAGCACAGAATATTTTACTGTGATTTAACAAAGGACTGATTGTGAATTTTACAAAAGGGGAGTAGAATATAATCGTAACAGGAAGTTACTACATGAAAGGAGATCTTGGAAATGAAAAAGATCGTAAGTTTAGCAATGGCAGCAGCAGTATTATGTACTGCAATGGTAGGATGTTCTGAGAAGAAAAGCGTTACAACCGATGGTTCGACCTCGATGGAAAAGGTGATCGGAGCGCTTGGTGAGTCATTTGAGGCAGACACAGGCATAACAGTAACATACAATCCGACCGGTTCGGGTTCAGGAATTCAGGCGGTAAGCGAGGGAAGATGCGATATCGGACTTTCAAGCCGTGATCTGAAGGAAGAAGAGGAAGCAGAGGGACTTGTAGGAACAGTTCTTGCGTATGACGGAATTGCAGTCATCGTAAATCCTGAGAATCCCGTATCTGATCTGGATGTAGATACTATCGCACAGATTTATACAGGCGAGATCACAAACTGGAGTGAGATCGGCGGAAACGATGCAGAGATCGTTCTTATCGGACGTGAAGCCGGAAGCGGAACAAGAGACGGCTTTGAATCCATCACCGGAACAGAGGAGATGTGCCAGTACCGTCAGGAGCTTACCTCTACAGGAGACGTAATTACAACGGTATCACAGAATCCCGGAGCTGTCGGATATGCTTCACTTGCTTCTGTAAAGGATAATGTAAAGCTGGTATCCGTTAACGGAGTAACTCCCAGCGAGGAGACTATCAAGGACGGAAGCTACGTTGTACAGCGTCCCTTTGTACTCGTTACAAAGAAGGACAAGGAGCTGTCTGAAAGCGCACAGGATTTCTTCGACTACATCACTTCTGATGACGCAGCAGAAATCATAGCCTCTGCCGGAGTTGTTGCAGCTCAGTAACAAAAGAAAAAGCGGCAGCCGGATACGACCGCCGCTTAGTACGTTGAGGTGAACTATGAAGAAAAACAGATTGTTTGAGAACATCATACATGGTATTTTCCTTATTCTTGGACTTATCACCATAGGCTGTGTTCTGCTGATTACGGTTTATCTGGTGATATCGGGAATTCCTGCGATCCGTGAGATAGGAATAATTGATTTTCTCTTCGGAAAAAAATGGGCGTCTACTGCCGAGGAACCGGCGTTCGGTATACTGCCGTTCATTCTGACGAGCGTATATGGTACGGCAGGAGCAATAGTGATCGGTGTGCCGATCGGCTTTATGACCGCCGTATATTTGTCAAAGGCAGCTCATCCGAAAGTGAGGACGGTGATCGAAGCGGCAGTCAATCTGCTTGCGGGAATACCGTCGGTAGTATACGGTCTTGTAGGCATGCTCGTGCTTGTTCCGGGAATCAGAAAGCTTTTCAATATTCCTGACGGAGCGAGTCTCTTTGCAGCGATCATTGTCCTTGCAATAATGATCCTGCCGTCGATCATCAAGGTATCCATAACAGCTCTTGACGCAGTTCCGAAGGAGTATGAGGACGCTTCTCTTGCTCTCGGTGCGACTCCGACGGAGACATTTTTCAGAGTTTCCGTACCTACCGCAAAGAGCGGAATTGCCGCAGCCGTAGTACTTGGCGTAGGACGTGCGATCGGAGAAGCAATGGCAGTAATGATGGTATCGGGAAATGTACCGAATATGCCGTCGCTTTTCCAAAGCGTCCGCTTCCTCACCACGGCTGTCGCAAGTGAAATGGCGTATTCAAGCGGATTGCAGCAGCAGGCGCTCTTTTCGATAGCATTGGTACTGTTCCTGTTTATCATGCTTATCAATGCAGCACTGAACTTCTTCTTAAAGGGAAACAAGGAGGGATAATATGCTGAAAGGAAAACTCAGCGGAAAAAGAAAAGCATACATTACCGCAATGCGTACAGCAATGCTGGTATCAACTGTGCTTACGGCTGCACTTGTCTTATTTCTGGTTATCTATGTGCTTATAAAGGGAATCCCGAACATTTCATGGGAGCTTATCTCGACAAAGCCGAGCTATCTGAGCGACAAAATCGGAATCCTCCCCGATATCATGAATACAGTATACATCGTGCTTGCTACGCTTGTGATCGTGCTCCCTCTCGGAGCTGGAGCAGCGGTCTATCTTACCGAATATGCAAAGAACAAGAAGCTGGTCGGCATGATCGAGTATGCTGCCGAAACGCTTTCGGGAATCCCGTCTATCATATACGGACTTGTGGGAATGCTGTTTTTCTGTCAGTTCCTGAACATGGAGACTTCACTTCTTGCAGGTGCGCTTACGCTGGTAATTATGAATCTCCCGACAGTAATGAGAACTACTCAGGAGAGTCTGAAAACAGTTCCGCAGAGCTATCGTGACGGAGCTTTTGGTCTCGGAGCCGGAAAGTGGAGGGTGATACGCACTGTTGTTCTTCCGGGCTGTGTTGACGGAATAATCACGGGCTGTATCCTCTCTGTGGGAAGAATACTCGGAGAGTCGGCAGCACTGCTTTTTACGGCAGGCTTTGCCCATGCACTCAACGGAATCATAGACGGACTCACAAGTCCCGGCGCTACGCTGACAGTGGCTCTTTATGTATATGCCAAGGAACAGGGAGAATTCGGTGTAGCCTTTGCGATTGCCGCAATTCTGATGATACTGACACTGCTTATAAATCTTTCTGCGACTCTTGTCGGCAGGTATTTCGCTAAAAGGAGAAACGTATGAGTGATATAATGACTGCAAAGGAGCTGTGCCTGTGGTACGGCAGCTCGCAGGCTCTGAAAAATGTGAGCATTTCCATTCCCGAAAAGAGCATAACGGCTCTTATCGGTCCATCGGGCTGCGGAAAGTCAACCTTTCTTAAAACTCTCAACCGTATGAACGACCTCATTCCCGAGGTGAAGATCACAGGTGAAGTAAGCTATAAAGGCGTAAATATTTTTGATTCCTCCGTTGACGTATGCGAGCTTCGCCGTGAAGTCGGAATGGTGTTCCAGAAGCCGAATCCTTTCCCGATGAGCATCTATGACAACATTGCCTACGGACCGCGCACTCACGGAGTCAAGAGCAAGGCAAAGCTGGACGAGATCGTCGAGCGTGCGCTCCGTGACGCAGCTATCTGGGATGAGGTAAAGGATCGTCTTAAAAAGAATGCGCTTGGTCTTTCCGGAGGTCAGCAGCAGCGTCTGTGTATCGCCCGTGCTCTTGCCGCAGAGCCGCAGGTTCTGCTTATGGACGAGCCGACCAGCGCTCTCGACCCGATCTCGACCTCACGAATCGAGGAGCTTGCCTTACAGCTCAAAGAGAAATATACTATAATTATCGTTACGCACAATATGCAGCAGGCCGTTCGTATTTCCGACAACACAGCATTTTTCCTTCTCGGAGAACTGGTTGAGTTCGGTGAAACGGAGAAGCTCTTCTCTCAGCCGAAGGAAAAACGTACCGAAGATTACATTACAGGGAGGTTCGGATAATGAGAAGCAGATTCGACAAACAGCTCATGCAGCTTAACAAGAAAATGATTGAAATGGGTGCTATGTGCGAGAACATCATAGCGCTTTCCGCAAAAGCACTGCTTGAGGGAAATAAGGACAATGTCAGCAGAGTTGCACCGATCGGACACGATATTGATGAAATGGAACGTGAGATAGAATCCATCTGTCTGAAGCTTCTTCTCCAGCAGCAGCCCGTTGCCCGTGACCTTCGTCAGATCTCAGCAGCTCTTAAAATGATTACCGATATGGAGAGAATCGGAGATCAGGCAGAGGATATAGCTGAGATCATAACATATCTCAACGGCAGAACAGGCGAGGAATGTCATGATATCCGCAAAATGGCAGAGGCAACGATAAAAATGGTTACCGACAGCATTGACGCTTATGTAAAGCAGGATCTTTCCCTTGCAAAGGCGGTAGCGGAGCACGACGATATAGTTGACGACTGCTTCAATCGTGTGAAAACAACGCTCATCTCAATGATCTCTGAAAATCCGGCAGACGGTGAGTATGCTCTTGATCTCCTGATAATCGCAAAATACTTTGAACGTATCGGAGACCATGCAGTAAATATCGGCGAATGGGTTGAATTCTCGGTAACGGGAGTCCACAAGGGCGAATAATACAAATGCCCGATTACAGAAAATAAGGCGGCGGCATGCAGAATTGCTGCCGCATTTGCTTTGGTTGGCGGTTGGATGATTTTTGCGGCGTCAGCGGAGTTTACAGAATTTGGCAAAAATCAACAAAAACTCTCGACGGATAAAAGTTAGCAGCGGCAAATATCCGAAATTTTCATTTGTTCCGACAAAAATCACGCTTTTTGCTTGACATATCCGTTAGGAAATGCTAATATATATTAAGAAAGTTATGTTTATCTAACGAGGTGAAAATTATGATGCCATTGACCTTTGCTGAAGTCGGCGAGGAAAATATGATAAAGAAAATCGGCGGAAATCCGGAAACAAAAAAGTTTCTTGAAACTCTCGGTTTTGTTCCCGGCGGTATGGTTACTGTTGTTAACGAGATCGGCGGAAATGTGATCGTTAACGTCAAGGACTCCCGTGTTGCGGTTTCCAAGGAGATGGCCGGCAAAATCATGATTTGAGGAGCGTTTGTCTCCTCTTTCCTCAGTGATGAATAATTTTGACAGGAGGAAAATATATGTCTACACTTAAAGATGCGAAAATCGGTCAGACTGTTAAAGTGAAGAAGCTCAGCGGCGAGGGTGCTGTAAAGCGCAGAATTATGGATATGGGCATTACTAAAGGTGTTGAGGTCTATGTCCGCAAGGTTGCTCCGCTCGGCGATCCGATCGAAGTTACTGTACGCGGTTATGAGCTTTCGCTTCGTAAGGCTGACGCAGAAATGATTGAAACTGAATAATTTTATCTCTCAATTATTTTTTTAATATGAGGTTAGTCAGCGCTAACCCCGGAAAGGAACATTTATATGGAAATTAAAATCGCTCTTGCCGGTAATCCTAACTGCGGAAAGACTACTCTTTTCAATGCGCTTACCGGTTCAAACCAATTCGTCGGAAACTGGCCCGGCGTTACTGTTGAGAAAAAGGAGGGTAAGCTCAAGGGGAATAAGGATGTAATTATTACTGACCTTCCCGGTATCTACTCGCTCTCTCCCTACACTCTTGAAGAAGTCGTTGCAAGAAACTACCTGATTCAGGAGCGTCCGAACGCTATCCTCAACATCGTTGACGGTACAAACCTCGAGAGAAATCTCTATCTCACAACTCAGCTCGTTGAGCTTGGCATTCCGGTTGTCGTTGCCGTTAATATGATGGATATCGTCAGCAAGAACGGCGATAAAATCAATATCCAGCAGCTCGCTAAGGAGCTTGGCTGTCAGGTATGCGAGATCTCAGCTCTCAAGGGAACTGGTATTCAGGAGGCAGCAACTCTCGCTGTTGCAGCTGCTAAGCAGCAGGAAGCTTCTATTCCTCAGCACAGCTTCTGCGGCTGCGTAGAGCACGCTATCGCTCATATCGAGGAGTGCGTTCTTCACGATATCCCCGAGGAGCAGCAGAGATGGTATGCTATCAAGATTTTCGAGCGTGACGAAAAGGTTCTCGAGCAGCTTAAACTCAATGAGAAGTCGCTCTCTCACATCGAAAAGGACATTGCAGCGGCTGAGAAGGAAATGGATGACGATGCAGAGAGCATCATTACAAATGAGCGTTATATTTACATAGCAAGCATTATCAAGGGCTGCTACAAAAAGAAGAATAAGGGCGGACTTACTCTTTCGGATAAGATTGACAAGGTCGTTACCAATCGCTGGCTTGCTCTTCCGATATTTGCAGCTGTAATGTTTATCGTATACTACATTTCAGTAACAACGATCGGTACTATTGTCACTGACTGGACAAACGATGTATTCGGTGCCGAGATCCTTCAGGGCAACGTTGATAAATTCCTTGAAAGCATTAATTGTGCCGAGTGGCTCAGAGGTCTTATCGTTGACGGTATTGTCGGCGGTGTGGGAGCTGTTCTCGGATTTGTTCCGCAGATTCTGCTTCTGTTTATCTTCCTGGCATTCCTCGAGGGCTGCGGATACATGGCTCGTGTAGCTTTCATCATGGACAGAATCTTCCGTAAATTCGGTCTTTCTGGTAAATCCTTTATCCCCATGCTCATCGGTACAGGCTGCGGAGTTCCGGGTATCATGGCTTCGAGAACCATCGAAAACGAACGTGACCGCCGTATGACTATCATGACCACGACCTTCATCCCCTGCGGAGCTAAGCTTCCTATCATTGCTATGATCGCAGGCGCATTCTTTGACAACGCATGGTGGGTTGCTCCGAGTGCATATTTCATTGGAATCGCTGCAATTGTAGTTTCAGGTATCATTCTCAAGAAAACTAAAATTTTCGCAGGCGATCCCGCCCCCTTTGTTATGGAGCTTCCTGCTTACCATCTCCCGACAATCGGAAGCGTTCTTCGTTCAATGTGGGAGCGAGGCTGGTCCTTCATCAAGAAGGCAGGTACGATTATCCTCCTTTCATCAGTAGTACTCTGGTTCCTCCAGGGCTACGGCTTTACTGACGGCGGCTTCGGTGCCTGCGAGCTTGATGATTCTCTCCTTGCAACGATCGGTCACGCTATCTCATGGATCTTCACTCCTCTCGGATGGGGCGAATGGGAATTTGCTGTCGGTACTGTTACAGGTCTCATCGCTAAGGAAAACGTTGTTGCTACATTCGGCGTACTCATGAGCGGTCTTGAGGAAGCTGCTGAGGATGACCCGGCTCTCCTTGCAAGTCTCTCTTCACTCGTAGGACCTCTCGCTTCTTACTCATTCCTCATCTTCAACCTCCTCTGTGCACCCTGCTTCGCTGCAATGGGAGCTATCAAGAGAGAGATGAACAACGCTAAATGGACTGCATTTGCAATTGGCTATCAGTGCGTATTCGCTTATGTGATCTCGCTCATTGTTTACCAGTTCGGCTGTCTCTTTACTGGAAATGTAAGTATCATCGGTCTTATTGCTGCAATTGCTTGTGCGGCACTTATCATCTATATGCTCTTCAAGCCTTACAAGGAGAGCACAACTCTTAATCGTAACGTTAAGATCAAGTCGTAAGGAGTGCTTTTTATGATGGACTTTCTCATTGAAAATATCAGCACGATTATTGTTGGTCTTGTTGTACTTGCGGTGATTGCATTGATTATCGTTAAGCTCCGCAAGGATAAAAAACAAGGGAAATCCTCCTGCGGCTGCGGCTGTGAGCATTGTCAGAATGCTCCCTACTGCCACGGCGGCAAGTAATACTCACATATACAAATTGAAATGGCTGAACGTAATGTTCAGCCATTTCGGTTTATTATATTCTTTATTTATATATAAGGGAGTACCTCAAGGTTGGCGTCCCCTGAAGTTCTGACAAACTGAAAATTTTATATTATTCCAACCAATCCAGCTGCTCTTTTTTCACTCCTAATTCTACGCATTTTTCGCATACTAATTTCTTTTCCGCTTCATTTCCCAGATGATATTTTAAAACAACATCTTTAAGCACTATATACTTGTAGATAATATCTTTAATATCTACATACCAAACCATTCCAGACTCAGAGGACGAGTGCAATGCTTTTGAAAGATGTTCTGGAAAATCCTCGAAATTACTAGTAAATGAAATTGCCGTCCAATACTTCGGTTTATTTTCAGTTTTCCAAAGCTCAACGTTTACCACATCTAACTTGTCTAATATCTGTTCATTCAAAATGCTTTCTTTTATAATTAGTCCAGAATACATAAGTCCTCCACAAATTCAAATTGAAAATACAATCTTTCCAAAATCCTTGATTTTTCAAGACTTTTCGCCTATCTAATACTCAAATTTAATGTATTTTCCCTTGTTTTTGCCCTTATGAGAATTAACAACGTGTAGGGGCGACCCTTGCGGTCGCCCGTTGGTGTTGCGATATATTCGGTTTCGGACGACCGAGCCAAAGGCATGCACAAGAGAACAAAATCATAGATTTTGTTTTTTTTGCGGAAAGGGTCGCCCCTACAATTCAATTGCCAAATTCGGGCGGACGAGGGCGTCCGCCCCTACACATTTTCAATTCACGTTTTTTGTAGGGGACGCCGTCTCGGCGTCCCGAGAGATTGCACTAATTTCAATAGTTCTATATGACCATCGGATTGATTGGCACGCCCGTTTTATATTCAGCGTCACTCACTCTTTTCAGCGGAATCATTTATAAACTCCGTCCCCAGATCGTTGAGGAAATCCGCGACGATAAATCTCGGACGCTGTTTAACCTCGGCATAGATTTTGCCGATATACTCTCCGATAATTCCGAGGCAGAGGATCTGCAAGCCTCCGATGAACCAGATAGAGCAGATAGTGCTTGACCAGCCAAGCTCAGCGAAGCCAAGCAGCTTAGCAGCAAATGCCCATATAAAAGCAATAAGGCTCAGGAAAACCATAAGGAATCCGATTCTGGTGATAAGTTTAAGAGGCTTTACACTGAAAGAGGTAATACCGTTCATAGCGAATGCGAGCATTTTTTTCAGTGGATATTTGCTCTCGCCTGCGAATCGCTCATGACGCTCATAGTATACGCTTGTGCTCTGGAAACCGATAAGCGGAACCATTCCTCTGAGGAAGAGATTTACCTCTTTGAAATTAGCCAGTTCCTGAAGAACCCTCTTGCTCATGAGACGGAAATCGGCATGGTTGTATACTACATCTGCGCCCATGACCTTCATGAATTTATAGAAGCCCTCCGCAGTGAATCTCTTGAAGAAAGTGTCGGTGTCTCGGGCACTTCTGACGCCGTAAACGACCTGATTTCCCTTATAGTACTCCTCGACCATAGCGTCGATCGTGTTGATATCGTCCTGAAGATCAGCGTCCATAGTTATAGCGATATCGCAGATATCCTTGACTGTCATAAGACCGGCGAGAACTGCATTCTGATGACCGCTGTTGTGAGCGAGATTGATTCCCGAGAAGAATTCCGGCATTTCATTGTGAAGCTCCTGAATGATCTGCCATGTCTTGTCCTTGGAGCCGTCATTGACGAAAACGACTCTGCTCTGAGGAGAAATCAGCTTTCTCTCAATAAGCGACTCATACTTTGCCTTGAGCTGCTTAGCAGTTTCGTGGAGAACCTCCTCCTCATTGTAGCATGGAACGACCATATATAGAATTTCCGGATTATACATTTTAACATCCCCCTGATTGACCAAATTTACATATTTAAATTATATCATATATCGGAAACAATGTCAAGAATATTGAAAAACAAAGCTTGCTGATTCAAAAAGTTCGGCGATTTGCACGAAAATCCACAATTAACCTACGATTCTGCGTTTGTGATTTGTGCAGGGTTCACAAAAACAAATGGACGGACATTTTGTCCGCCCATTAATATCAATAATCCCGGCTTCTTTTAATAGCCTTAATATCCGAACCGCAATACGGACATCTCTCAACATATCCAACCTTGACGGTCTGGGGAGCGCCGCATCCGGGACAGCTTACGACCTCGAACAAATCTTCAGCGTTCTTTGCACCGTTATTGAGAACGATTCTCAGAGCCGGTTCAAGCTCCATCGAGCAGTCAATGAGATATCCCTTGCTCACGAGCTTATCGAAAAGAGCAATGAAATTCTCCTCAGACATACCTAAGCGGCGTGAAGTCCCGGCAATATCTATAATACCGTCCTTGTCGCTTTCAAAGATGCTGTTTATCTTATTGGCTTTTCCGGCAAGCCGGAGATTCCGGATTGCCCATATCAGGAATCCTGCGCCGACGGCGATGAATCCGATATATACCGCAAGCGAGCTTGGAATTTCATTTTCTTCCATATATTTGCGTTCACCGCCGATAGCCGATATAACCAGACCTACTCCCGAAATTCCGAGGAAGCACAGAAATACCGAGCCGAATATTATGATCCATGAAAAGAGCTGTGTAATGATAATCCTGCTTTTCGAGAGATACATTATCTTACCTTCTTAGCAATATCGTCGATGAGCTTCACGAGGAGGTCAGTCTGAGTCATTGAGCCGAGGTCACCCTCACGTCTTGAACGAACGGAAACGGTCTTTTCCTCGACCTCCTTGTCACCGATAGTGAGCATGATCGGGAGCTTCTCCATAGTAGCGGAACGGATCTTGTAGCCTACCTTTTCAGCTCTGTCGTCGATAGTCGCACGGATTCCGGCAGCCTCAAGCTTAGCGAGAACCTCATCGCAGTATTCAAGATGACGGTCAGCAACGGGAATGATTCTTACCTGCTCGGGAGCAAGCCACAGCGGGAATGCTCCTGCGTACTTCTCGATAAGGAGCGCAAGAGTTCTCTCATAGCAGCCGATAGAAGTTCTGTGGATGATATACGGACGTCTCTTTGAGCCGTCAACATCAACGTACTCCATGCCGAACTTTTCAGCGAGAAGCTGGTCAACCTGGAGAGTGATGATAGTATCCTCCTTGCCGAAAACGTTCTTGATCTGGATATCGAGCTTCGGGCCGTAGAAAGCAGCCTCGTCGATACCAATAGTATAATTTATGCCGAGGTGATCGAGGATCTTGCCCATGATACCCTGAGCCTCGTCCCACTGTTCGGGAGTACCGATATATTTTTCAGTATTGTTGGGATCCCACTGTGAGAAGCGGTATGTAACGTCCTCAGCGAGTCCGAGAGTTTCAAGCATATACTTTGCAAGCTCGAGACAGCCCTTGAATTCCTCCTCGAGCTGCTCAGGACGGAGGATAAGGTGTCCCTCGGAGATAGTGAACTGACGAACACGGATAAGACCGTGCATCTCGCCGCTGTCCTCGTTTCTGAACAGAGTTGAAGTCTCTCCAAGTCTCATCGGAAGGTCACGGTAGGAGCGCTGACGGTTCAGGAATACCTGATACTGGAACGGACATGTCATCGGACGGAGCGCGAAACACTCCTTAGTCTCGTCGTGAGGATCGCCCAGCACGAACATTCCGTCAAGATAGTGATCCCAGTGACCAGAGATCTTATAAAGGTCGGACTTAGCCATAAGGGGAGTCTTAGTGAGGAGATAGCCTCTCTTCTGCTCCTCGTCCTCTACCCAGCGCTGGAGGAGCTGAATAACTCTTGCACCCTTGGGCAGGAGGATAGGAAGTCCCTGACCGATCGTGTCAACAGTTGTGAAGTATTCAAGCTCACGTCCGAGCTTGTTGTGGTCACGCATTTTTGCTTCCTCACGCTGCTTGAGATCTGCGTCGAGGTCGGCAGTCTTGGGGTATGCTGTTGCGTAAACTCTCGAGAGCATCTTGTTCTTCTCAGAGCCTCTCCAGTAAGCGCCTGTGCATGAGAGAAGCTTGAATGCCTTTACGGGAGCAGTTGTCATGAGGTGAGGACCTGCGCAGAGGTCGATGAACTCACCCTGCTTGTAGAATGAGATAGGTTCGCCCTTGTCAGCGTGCTCCTGACAAAGCTCAACCTTATAAGGCTCGCCCATTTCCTCGAGCTTAGCGATCGCCTCAGCCGGAGAAAGCTCGAACTGCTCGAGAGCAAGACCCTCCTTGACGATCTTCTTCATCTCAGCTTCGATTTTTCCAAGCTCATCGGGAGTGAATGGCTTTTCGAGGTCGAAATCATAGTAGAAGCCGTTGTCGATAGCAGGACCGATAGCAAGCTTAGCCTCGGGATAGAGTCTCTTTACAGCCTGAGCAAGGATGTGGGATGCAGTATGCCAGAAGGTTTTTTTTCCGTCGATGGAGTCGAAGGTACATACCTCGAACTCGCAGTCGCTGTCAACAACGGTGCGGAGATCCTTTACCTCGCCGTTGAGCTTCACGCAGCATGCAGCCTTGTAAAGCCCCATTCCGATTCCCTTGATAATGTCAGCCGCTGGCATTGCCGACTCGATTTCACGGACACTGCCGTCTTTAAGTGTTAGTTTGATCATGATTATTTCTCCTTTATATAATTTAATAATTTATATTTGCTTGACTGCGTAGGGGCGAGTTCCGCTCGCCCGGAAATGTATTATACCGACAGTTGACAGGCAAACCAAAAGGTCACTTCCGTTGGGCGCACGGAATGCGCCCCTACATGGTAAAAATCCGTATTTGTAGGGGACGGCGTCCTCGACGTCCCGCTTTTGTTCATCCTAATTTCCTGTGCGGGCGGTCGAACTCAAATCCTGCGTTCGGCACTTCCTCAGGCTTAGACAGCATCCTGCCTCGCCTTCGGGCGCACGGAATGCGCCCCTACAGATGGGGTATCTGGTATGTTTTGATTCTCCCATTTATTCTGAGGTTCCCAGAACATACAGATTTTATTTTTGGTACAAACCGTAACAAAATACGCCCCATTGCGGCAGTAATCGTAATCAATAAGACGAATGGGCTTGCGCGAATACCGTTCCATAAAGACCTCCCAAAAACAAAAAAGCCCCTCAAACCGCAGTACGGCTCAAGGGACGACAGTAATCGTGGTTCCACCCTGATTCACACGGAGCAGAAAAGCTTCGTATCTCATTGGCTCTGTAACGGGAGCGCCCGATGCTTATTAGGCATACTCAGAGGCGGTGTGCTGTGGGATCCATGCCTGTGCAGCCTCGCACCAAACGGCTGCTCTCTGAAACGAAGCAAACGGAAAAGCCTTCCTCATCGTCGATTTAACGCTATTCTATTGTTCATATTATCACACTTTTGCCTCTTTGTCAAGCATATTTTTATAATTTGTTTCAGAAAATTTCCGGAAATCGCCGGGAAATTTGCAAAAGCGGAATTTGTGTGGTATAATAGGAAAAACACGAAATTGATCCGGGCGGATGATATCTGCCCATGCAGTAAATCCTCATGAAGGAGATTGGAATTATGGAAACAGAAACACTGCTTCAATACAAGAAGCCTGCGGAGAACTTTGACTGGGCGCTTCCTGTCGGAAACGGAAGAATCGGCGGAATGATTTTCGGCGGAGCAGAAAACGAGCTTATCAAGCTCAACGAGGACTCAATTTATTCGGGCGGACTTCGTCACCGTGTAAATCCTGACGCTCAGGAGGGTCTTGCCGAGGTTCGTGCTCTTCTTAAAGAGGGCAGGATTCCCGAAGCAGAGAAAATCGCTTTTGAGAAGCTCCAGGGAGTTACTCCGAATATGCGTCACTATATGCCGCTGGGCGACCTCTCAATCAATATGGAGCTTGACGGCAAGGCTAAGGACTACAGCCGTTCGCTCCAGCTTGCGACCGCTGTTGCTGACGTTCATTTTACTGTCGGCGAGGTCGAGTACACCCGTGAGGTATTCGTATCGGCTCCTGACGAGGCAATGGTTATACATATCACGTCCTCTCAGCCGGGAACGATTTCCCTGACCTGCGGAATCGACGGACGTGACGATTACTACGACGACAACCGTCCCTGCGCTGAAAATATGCTTCTCTATACGGGCGGAACAGGCTCAAAGGACGGGATCTTCTTTGCCGCTGTGCTCGGAGCTAAGGCTGAGGGCGGCGAGCTGAGAACTCTCGGCGGAAGAATCTCCGTAAAGAATGCAGATGAGGTAACGATTGTTCTTACGGTGCGTACAAGCTTCTACAGCGAGAATTACGAGGCATCCGCCGAGGTGGATGCTGAGATGGCTCTCGATTGCAGCTATGAGGAGCTTTACTATCGCCATGTGAGCGACTACAAGGAGCTTTTCGACCGTGTGGAGCTTAATCTCAACGACAACAGCGACGAATCTGTTGAGGAGCTTGCAACAGATGAGCGTATTGCACGTCTAAGGGGCAATGAGCTGGACGACAAGGAGTGCGAGCGTCATATCCACGACAATAAGCTTACAGAGCTTTACTTTAACTACGGACGCTACCTGATGATTTCAGGAAGCCGTCCCGGAACTCAGCCGATGAATCTCCAGGGCATCTGGAATCAGGATATGTGGCCTGCATGGGGCTGCCGCTTCACGGTCAATATCAATACAGAAATGAACTACTGGTGTGCGGAGAGCTGCAATCTTTCGGAATGTCATCTGCCGCTGTTCGACCTCCTCGAGAGAGTCTGCGAGAACGGCAGAAGCACTGCCAAGGAGATGTACGGCATAGACAAGGGCTTTGTCTGCCACCACAATACGGATATATGGGGCGATACTGCTCCTCAGGATTTATGGATGCCTGCTAC
>JAFTPG010000096.1 GCA_017463375.1 Ruminococcus sp.
TATTTTTACTACTGTTTCAGCCATGATTTTTTCCTCCGTTTCAGTTGTTGTATCTATTATATATCAGCCGCACAAAAATTGTAAGTGTAAAAAGTAAGATCGTCGTGTGACATTTGTCATGAAGTCAGATTACCTTTATCAGAGTCCGGATACTCTTTTGTTGAAATTCAACAAAAATCAGCCTAGTTTTTTTACATTATATTTTTCTCAGAATTTCGTCTTTTTCGGGCTGAAACAGTCACTGTTTTATAAAGGATAATTAAGGCAACACCGCACGAGCTTTGTGCGGTATTGCCTATATCCCGAAAGGAGAAATAACTATGAAAAATAATTTCAGAAAAATCACAGCCCTCACCCTCGCAGTACTCACCCTCGGAGCATTTACCTCCTGCGGAGAGGAACATCCCGAAGAGATTCAGGATAGTCAGGAGAGCCGGACTGACGAGCCTGAGCAGGCGGAAAAAACAGCAATTGATATCGCTTATCTTACATATACCACTTCCCACTGGGACGGACTTGTTAAAAGCTTCACCAAAGACGGTCAGTATGAAGTGAATGTAACATATTACTGGGATGAAGCGGCGAATCAGAATACTGCCGATGATGTAAATTTCGACCTTGAAGCCGAAGCAGCTAAAATGCTTCATCTGGATATGATAAGCGGAAAGGCTCCTGACATTATTATAGCGGCAACAGATGTAATGCTTCCGCTTATCAGACAGGATTACTTTACTGACCTTTATCCGCTGATGGATGCAGGAGAGGTTACAAGAGATAAATTTCTTCCGAATTTTCTTGCAGGCTTTGAGGTCGATGGAAAGCTCCCGGTGTTTTGGGCTGGCGTATGTCTCAGAACAGCCGCCGCAAAGACGGAATTTGTCGGCAAGGAGCTGGAGCACTGGACTCTGGATGAAATGAAGTCGGTTTGTGCAGAACTTCCGGAGGATATGAGGATCCTGCAAAATCAGGGTACGGTGTATGAACTGCCTGATTATGTGAACAAACAGCTTATCAGGGAGTGCGTTGACATGGAAAATGCTTCATGCGACTTTCATGGTATTTTTCTTGACGCCGCGGATTTTATAAGCGAGAATAATATAACCGAAAATAATAAGATGGACGCTTCTTATGAGATAAACGAAAACAGGGCGCTCATAAGTACTGTTGATATCAATGGAATAAATCAGTCCATGACATGGCAGCTTTATGAGGATTTTGACGGAGCAGATATCACATTTGTAGGTTATCCAAGCTCCGACGGCTGCGGAGCTGTTGTCAGCGATATGCAGCAGATGTTTGGTATTCTCGATAACAGTGACTGCAAGGAAGCGGCATGGAAGTTCCTCTGCGGAATGTTTACTGAGAGCTATCAGGTGAAAAATACTGTAGACATGCAGGGAATTCCTGTTATAGAATCTGCCGTTGATGCGGCAATGAACTATACCGAATGGAACAGCAGCTCTATTAACAGCGTTATAAAATGGGATGAAAACGGCGAGCCGGTAACTCGGATAGATGAGAAAACTAAGCAGACTATTGAAGAATATATAAGAAGCGTTGAAATTCAGCCATATTTCGACCCTGAACTTGAGTATATAGTAAAAGAAGAAATCTCAGGAACCATACTCGGCGAAAAAGCTATTGAAGATGCTGTTGATATTATTGAAAACAGAATCACGCTCTATCTTAATGAGCATTTATAATAAAGGAGAACCATCATGAATACCAAAATAAGAAAAATCACAGCCCTCACCCTTGCCATCCTCACAGTGGGAGCATTTACCTCCTGCGGAGAGGACAAGCCTGAGGATATCAGAGATTCGCAGGAGAGCGAGTCTGAGAATCAGGAGGCGAACACTGAGCCTGAGGTGAAGGATATTAATGTTGCAGTAAATTACAAGTACGATATAATGAGCCAGGCGGCAGCCAGGTACAATAACTCCCACGATGACAGCAGAATACAGATCTTAAATTACAGCCGCTATAATACAGAGGACAACCCGACCGGCGCAGCTGAGCAGCTCAGGCTAGATATCATATCAGGCGAGATACCTGATATAATTGATGTATCAATGATAGACGGACTGGGACTTGAAAAATTCGGAATGTATACCGATCTTTATCCTTACCTTGATGCTGATGAAGAGCTGAACCGTGATTCATTCATTCCGAGCATTCTTGAGCTTAATGAGAAAGACGGCAAGCTGTATTCCATGCCTGTTACCTGCAACACATTTTATGTGTACGCCGGAAAAAGCAAATTCCTTTCGGATTATTCCGACTGGGAGACGGAAGATATAGTCGGTATAAACAAGCAGTATCCGGACAAGCTGCTCTATGGGCATTGCAGCAACTCAGCGGATATTCTTTTCCAGACTTTTGATATAAACGACTTTATTGATTATGACACATATACCTGTAATTTTGACAGCGAGGAGTTTATTGATATACTGGAATTTTGCAGTCAGTATCCTGTTGAAGGAGAGTACAATACTGCAACAACGGAGAATATAAGAAATGACAGGGCACTCGTAGGGATGCTGAAGCTTCTCAGTATTGACGAGATACCGCAGGAATTCAATGAAATGTTTGGAGACGAGGAATATACCTTGATAAAGACTGCATATAATTTTGGTTCACGCTTTGCGGTAACCGAAAACTGCTGGAACAAGGATTATGCATGGGATTACATCAAGGAATTCTATAATCAGGAGGCATTTATAAAAAATCTGGATAATTCTGAGATGATAGAGGCTATTCCGCTTACCAAGCCGCAGTTTGACGCTCAGGTTGAATATCTGCAAAGCATAGATGATTCCTCGGACAACATATTCAATAAGCCTGTCACCGACGAGGAAGCAGATATGATATACGAGATTCTGTGCAACGGAAAGGAATGCGTACAGAACGACAATTTTGACATATACCTGATATGCTATGAGGAAACACAGCGCTGCTTCAACGGAGATATTTCTCCTAAGGAATGCGCCGAAATGATACAGAGCAGAGTCGGAATCTATCTCGGTGAAAAGGCATAAAAGGAGGAACCATCATGAATACCAAAATAAGAAAAATCACAGCCCTCACCCTTGCCATCCTCACAGTGGGAGCATTTACCTCCTGCGGAGAGGACAAGCCTGAGGATATCAGAGATTCGCAGGAGGAGGCGGAGAATGATACTCCTGCCGATGAGCCGATCACTCTGACGCTTGATACGCCCTATAACATCGGCAGCCTTGCTTCTGCGGTTGCCGAGTACAATCGCTCGCAGGATGATTATATCATTGAGCTGAAAAGCCGTTATACTACATCGGAATTTCAGGAGGATCCTGAGCTTTGGAAGAAATCCTTCAACGAGCTGAAGCTGGATATGGTAAGCGGCAAAACTGCGGATATAATAGCCGTCGAGCCGCACCTGATGGGGATGTTCGTTGATCTTGGGATGTTCACCGACATGTATGCTCTTATGGAGCAGTACGACGGAGTAAAGAAAGAGGAGCTGCTTCCGAATATCCTTGAGGGCTTTGAGGTTGACGGTGAGCTTCCGGCGATATCCTATGGCTTCTACATCAGAACTGCGGCAGCCAAAACCCGGTATGTCGGCGAGGACGCCGAAAGCTGGACTCCCGAGCAGGCTATGGCGGCATACAATGCAATGCCGGATGATCTGACCTTTTTACAGGACGGAGATACCTCACAGCTTGTCTGGTACATGACCAAAACAGCGCAGTTCAGCTATATTGATGAAGAAAGCAGCACCTGCAATTTCACTGACAGCAGCTTTGTGGATATGCTGGAGCTGGCATGCGGCAATCCCAAGGGAGGCAATATCGGCGAGGATGACATGGTAAAGCAGCTCATTCTGAATGCTTTCGGAGGACAGGCGGCTGACTTCTATTCACAATTCGGCGGAGAGGATGTAACCTTTGTAGGCTTTCCCTCGGAGGACGGCTATGGCGCAGCCGGAAGCAGTGCTATGATGTTCGGAATCAGCGAGAGCTGTCAGAACAAGGAAGGCGCATGGGATTTTATCTGCTATCTGCTGTCCAAGAGATATCAGAGAGATCTGCTTGAAAGCGACATGAACAGATATTTCCCGATCCTGAAAGAGGTTTTCGACGAGCAGGCGTTCGAGCAGGACACTGAGGCTCTCTCTCACGATAATATGTGGTACTTCCTCGTGCAGACCTATGAAAACAATCCCGACGCCGACCTTACTCCCGAGCAGGCTCAGCAGAAGCTTTACGATTACCTGACGACCCTGAAATTCACTCCCTATTACGGCAGATACGGTACCACCGAGCTGGAAAACATAATCAGCGAGGAATGTCAGGCAGCTGCCGCCGGAGGAAGCACTGCTCAGGAATGCGCCGACCTGCTTCAGAACCGTATATCCATCTATCTCAGCGAAAGAGCATAGATTGCACTTTAAATTGCACAAATTAAGTTGAAAACAACCTATTATTTAAGCTTAATTAAGCTAGTGCTTTGTCTCTTTGCCTAAAGAAATTAAGACTGATTTGTATATTACTACAATTTTTATACTGTCAGCATAATTTTCAATTGGAAAATATTGATTTCGTCTGAAAAAAGGATTATAATTAAAGTACCAAAGTATGGTCTAATTATAATTCAGGAGGATTCTTATGAAGGCTAAATCACTAAAAAAGGCACTCTCATTGATTGCCGCAGCAGCTATGACAGCTGTTTCTCTCTCAGCTCTTCCGGCTCCCGTTTCTGCGATTGAGGACGGAGAGGTTATTTTCTGCGCAGAATGCGAAACTCTCGAGGGAGCAGAGCTGTGGACTTCTATCTACAGCGACCACTATTTCCCCGGTTATTCCGGCGAAGGCTTCGCATACCTGACATCATCCCCTATCACTATCGAGGTAGAAGCTCCTGAGGAGGGTATGTATCAGATCGATATAAGCTACACTCAGGTTCTCAGCACTGATTCCCGTGAGCAGACAATCAGCGTAAACGGCAAAGATACTGTATTCAATCTCGTTTATGCAGACGAATGGACTGATTATACTATCGGTGTGTTCAGACTTCAGGAGGGAATCAATACTATCATCCTCAAGCCGCAGTACGGCTATGCGAGCTATGATACCATCACTATTTCAAAGGCAATTTCCCACGACTATTCAAAGGCAACGGATTCGCTCGTTGACCCTGAGGCTACCGACGAGGCAAAGGCTCTCATGAAATACCTCAAGAGCGTTTACGGCGACCACACCATTTCAGGTCAGCAGGAAATCTACGGCGGCGGAAGCTCTGCTCATCAGTCAAGCATTTCTCTTAACTACAATGCTTCTACAGGTTCTCTTACCGACAGCTCCGGCAATGAGTACACATATAACGAGGCAGATGTTGCAACAGCTGACGACGGCTCAACCTTTGTCTGGAACTGCGTAAGCCCCGAGGGCAAGAAGTACAGCTATAACCAGCAGAACAGAAACTACAGCACTGTTAATTATGACCTCGAGTTCGAGTATATCCAGGATCTCACAGGCGAGCTTCCTGCTATCAGAGGCTTTGACTTCATGAACTATAACCCCCTCTACGGCTGGGATGACGGTACTACTCAGCGCTGTATCGACTGGGTAAACGAAACAGGCGGTATCGCTACAGCTTCATGGCATATCAACGTTCCGATCGACTTCGAGAATTATGAGCTTGGCGACGCTCTGGACTGGACTGAATGCACATACAAGAATTATCAGTCTTCAAACAGCACTTTCAATACTGCAAACGCTGTAATTGAGGGTACAAAGGAATACGAATACTTCCAGCTTGCTATGGCAGATCTCGCTGAGCAGCTCCTCATCCTTCAGGAAAACAACGTTCCCCTTATCTTCAGACCTCTCCACGAGGCTCAGGGTAACGAGGGCAGATACGGCGGCACCGGTACAGCATGGTTCTGGTGGGGCGACCAGGGCTGTGAGGTTTATAAGGAGCTTTGGAAGCTTCTCTATACAACTCTTACAGAGGAGTACGGTCTCCACAACCTTATCTGGGAGTACAACAGCTACGCTCACACAAACTCCGAGAACTGGTATCCCGGCGATGAGTACGTTGATATCGTAGCTTACGATAAGTACAATGTTGACAACAACAGAGACGACGGTCTTACAAGCGGCCCTAATTTCAGCGCTATTTCCTCGATCTTCAACTATATCTACGATCTCGTTGACGGCGGCAAGATGATCGCTATGTCTGAGAATGATACTGTTCCTACAGTTGAAAACATGGTCGTTGAGGACGCTGGCTGGCTCTACTTCTGTCCATGGTATACAGATCATATCATGAGTGACAGATATCAGGATCCTGAGGCTCTCACAGCTGTATATCAGAGCGACTACTGTATCACTCTCGACGAGCTTCCGGAGAATCTCTATGTTCTCAGCGGAGAGGATCCTCAGCCTGCAACTCCTGCACCGACTACAGAACCTGATGTTCCGACAACAACTGATGGCGGCGAGGACATTGTTTACGGCGACGCTGACGGAGACGGCGTTGTTGGCATCTCAGACGCTGTTAAGATCATGTCATACGTTACAGATAAAGAAAAGTATCCGCTGACTGACGCTCAGATTGAAATTGCTGATGTATATCAGAAGGGCGACGGTTTAAGCAATATGGACGCATTATCAATTCAGAAGAAGCTTGCTCAGCTTCTCAGCGGGCTTCCCGAAAGTAATGCGGAATAATTGAATCACCTTAACTAAATTCAGCATTTAAGGCTGCGCAGAATATCATCTTCAGGCGGATATATCTGCGCAGCCTGATTTTTATGAAAGGAAAATGTAATTATGTACAAGAAAAACCGTCTCACAGCCGCAGCAGTAAGCGCCGCACTGCTTGCAGCCACAGCAGTTTCTCCGGTCGGTACAGGCAAAACTAAAATCGAAATCCCCTCATCAACTCCCATTACCGCCGAAGCAGCCGGCAGCATCACTATCGACGATCTTCCCGAGGAGTATCAGTACGCTGCCGATTGGATATGGAACAACAGAATCGCCATAGAAAACTCAACCGGAAGCGCAAATGCGTCCTCCTCCGGACGCTGGAACACTATCTTTGACCAGATCATCGACGGCAAGGGTACTATCAATTACGTTGTAAGATGGCAGTCCTATGAGTCTATTACCCCGGAGCAGCGTCAGCAGTTTGAACAGCTCTGCTCCGACAGCATCAATGCGTGGAACAGCTGGCTTGCAGGCTATGAAAACTGGCCTTACAGCTATGTGGATGTTAACATTGTAGGATGGGCAGTGCTCGATGAAAGCTCTATCATAGACCCTCAGCCCGATGAAATAATCTACACCAATCTCACAGACTATGACGCTTCGGCAGATTCACCAAAGGATGGCTATACGATCCCCGATAAGCTCCCGAACGCTCCGACCGAGCTTTCCAGAGCCGAGCATTTCTGGAATGAGAGCTACGAATATCCCGGCGGTCTGGACAAGAGATTTGATATGTATCTGTGGGCTACATACGGATTCCCGGACATCGGCGGATGCGGCGGCGACTGGGGTCAGAGATTATCAGATACCGCTTATCTCAACATGCTCGACGGAATAGGAGTCCACGTTCTCGAACACGAAATAGGACACGGCTTCGGTATTCCCGACTACTACGGCGAAGAGGGCACTGCAAGCGGCGGAACTGAATGGGGTGGACCTCCTCCCGGAGGCTTCCCCGACGACGGAACTTCCATAATGATGGCTGGCTCCTCAACAGAAATAACCAATTTCGACGGCTGGCTTCTGCGCTATATGTGGACAAAGATCAAGGACGAGGAGGGTCGCTTTGACATTGATGAAAGTGCAGCTCCTGCCGTTACCGAAACCACAACCACAACTGTTACGACAACTGCTCCTCCTGTCGTAACGACCACAACAACTGTTTCCGATATCACCGAAGCTGAAAGAGTTCCTGCTGCGGTAGTTTCCGGCTCGACCGACAGCGAGTGGAGCTTCAATGCAAACGGTGCGGACGCTGTCGAGCTTACGTTCAGCGGAGCCGCTCACGGCGGAGGCTACGGCGTTGTCAAGAGCACCGATACTCAGACGGAATTCCCGTGGGAGGGCAGACTCGACGAGAACGGTCAGATGGTTCTCACGGTTTCCCTTTCAGAGGGAATGGGCGAAATGCTCGTCCGCAAGGATTATGCCGGAGTTTGGAGCAATGAGCTCGGAGCTATGGAGGATATCACAATCAGCCTTGACAGCGTGATTCTGATTTATGAAAGCGGTGCTCCCGATACTGAAATCATCTGGGGAGACGTTGACGGAAACGGAGAGCTTGGAATTTCTGACGCAGTTAAGATTATGTCATACGCTACAGACAAGGAGAGCTGTCCGCTGACCGAAGCTGAAATAGAGATCGGTGATGTTTACCAGAAAGGTGACGGTCTCAGTAACATGGACGCTCTTTCGGTTCAGAAGAAGCTTGCACAGATCATTGCTGAGCTTCCTGAAACCTATATGTAAGGAGCAGTAATATTAAGTGCGGACGATATTATTCTCTGCATTGAAAAATTAAGGAGGTAAATCATGCGAAAATTTATGAAAAAGCTTGTCGCTCTGACAGCGGCAGTAATTACGGCATCGTCGGTATCGGTGCCGCTGGTATCGGCAGGAGCTTCTGTCAGCTCCTTTGGCAAAGCGGCTGGAAATATCCTCAATCTTATGCTTGACGGCGGGGGAATGCGTGAAATCTGCACATCTACCGTGACGGCAAGCGGAAGCGAAGCTCCCAAGACGGAATATGCCTATGCTGCACCGCAGACAGCAGTAACTGAAATCGGTGAGCAGCTCTGTATTGAAGAAGCCGGACTTCTTTCCTCTGAGCCATCGGTTTCGATCAATGAAATCACAGGCGACTATTATGTCGGAGATGAATTTACGCTTTCCATAACTAAGAACGGCTGTTCCTATGTTGAGTATACATCAAGTGACGAGGAGATTGCGTCCATTGATTCCGACGGAACAGTAACTCTCCTTGCGGAGGGCGAGGTGACGTTCACGGTCTACGGCTACAGCAGCGGAAGCGTTGTACAGGATTCCCTGACCTATACCGTTAGGGACTTTACGGTTGAGAATTATCAGTTCGAGCTTGATAAGACTTATGACGGACATTATTTTTATTGGGGCTATTTTGACAGCGCTCCGGCTTTTCAAGTGGAATACACCGGAAACGGTGCTCCTACAAAATGGGAGTCAAGCAACGGCGTCGTGTCAGTAGACAGCGAAGGATATGTACGAATATATACACAGCGTACCGAGTATGAACAGTATTTTGAAGTAACTATTACCGCATCAAATGAGTACTATTCCGACAGTATCACCTTTGAGGTCGGTATAGCGGCTTATACTACAATGCCAACTACAACTACAACAATTAGTTATGCGTTTGATTTGGATAGGACATATGATGGTGAAACGATTTATATATTCGGAAACAGTGAATCCTTTACCATTGAAAGCTACTCACACTACAACAGCAGCTACGGAGTGCCCACAAGCTGGGAATCAAGTGATCCATCTGTTGCAACTGTTGATGAAAATGGACAAGTTACTGTATACTGTGAAAGCACATATTATGTGCAGGAATTTACGATCACTATAACTGCTAGGAATAGTTATTGGTCAGACAGCATAACATTTTATGTTTGCGTGGGACAGTTGACGACAACTGAACCTCCTCCTTATGCTTATATCAGCCTTTCTTCACCGTCCTCTTCTGATTTATGTATAGGTAACGTTTTTGAATTGGATTATGTAGCTTATGATTACGATTATATTTATTGGTCATCAGATAATACAGGCGTTGCAACTGTTGACAGCTATGGCAAAGTTACAATAGTTGGCAGCGGAACAGTAACGATAAGTGCTGAAGCTCAGAACAATTATTATGGTATGACTGACTCTGTGACCTTCACGGTCGAGCCGCCGCCGACTATCGAGCTTATCGAGCCTGACGCTTCACTGCTGTATGCGCTCAATGTGTTCAATATCGAATACACCGGCGAGAACATAAACTCCATAACATGGTCAACGAGCGATGAAGCAATTGCGATGATCCTCAGCGACAACAGAGTAAAGATCGTCGGATATGGTACAGTTACAATTACTGCTAAGGTTAAGAATTCACAGGCAGGCACTGCAAGCGACTCAGTGACTTTCACGATTTCCGAGACGACAGCTCCGTCAGGTTCACCGTCGATACTCCCGACAAAGCTCACTCTTGCACCGGGAGATTCAGCTCTTCTCACAGTATTGAACGTGCCTGACGGCGAGACAGTTACTTGGCTGACAGACAACACAAGCGTAGCTACAGTTTCAAATGGTACAGTAACAGCTGTCGGCAGCGGTACAGCTGTGATCTACGCAGTTGTCGGAAACACTGTATGTGAGTGCAATGTAACGGTAGTCGGATTCCTCTACGGAGACGCTGACCTCAGCGGAGAAATCAATATCAACGACGCTGTAAAAATCATGACTTATGTTACCGATTCAGCTAAATATCCGATGACGGAAGATGAGATCAACGCTGCTGACGTTTACCAGCGCGGAGACGGTCTCAGCAATATGGACGCTCTTGCAGTTCAGAAGAAGCTTGCTCAGCTTGTTTCAGGTCTTCCGGAGTCTATGCTCTAAGATAAGAACCTGTCTTCACAGAGAAACACGCATGTATTTTCGGCAAATTTCGCCGCATACTGCGTTAAAAATCCTTGCAGGGCGACAGCCCTCCTACGCATTTTCGCCTTGTCTGCAACAAAATTATGCTCGAAAATCCATACATATTTCTTGTGAAGAAAGGTTCTAAGATCCATTAAAAAAGCCTGTTGCATATAGCAACAGGCTTTTCAATTAGCTTCCCTGGCAAGTGAAAACTGCGGCGATCGTTTTGAAAATCAACTTGATATCGAGAGACATACACTGTTCCTCTATGTACTTCACATCAAGAGCCATCCAGTCTTCAAAGCTTATTTTGTCACGATTTTTGGACGCCTGCCAGTAGCAGGTAAGTCCGGGCTTAACGAGAAGCCTCTGACTGTGGAAAAACGAATACTGCTCAACCTCTTTCGGAAGAGCCGGACGAGGTCCGACAACGCTCATATCGCCTTTTATGATATTCAGCAGCTGGGGCAGCTCATCAAGGCTTGTTCTTCTTAAAAATCCACCGATTCTGGTAATTCTGGGGTCATTTTTTATCTTGAAAACAGGACCATCCTTTTCGTTCTGATCCTGAAGCGTGTCGAGCATGGCTTCGGCATTGACCACCATGGTTCTGAATTTATAGAATCTGAAGATTTTATTATTTTTACCGACGCGTTCCTGCACAAACAACGGGCTTCCATGAGGGTCGTCGATAAAAATGATTAAAGATATAATTAAAAAAAGCGGACTGAGAAAAACAAGAGCCACAAGAGCTGCTGTGAAATCAAAAATACGCTTCATGAAATAGTAGAGCTTTCTTCTTCTGACATTTTCGGCGAGCTTATTGGTGCTGACTTTAATCTGTTCACTGCGGCAGACAGATTCAGCAAGATTAGTCTGGTACAACACAATCTCCTCCTTAAAATAGATACACTCTGCCCGTTTACAACATTTTAGCA
>JAFTPG010000097.1 GCA_017463375.1 Ruminococcus sp.
GCAGCAGTTTTTGTAGTACCCTCGATACGGATAGTCATTTTATGCTCGTCGGTGATATTTCTTGCGATTTCGTCGGCAGTTCCGTCTGCTGCAACAACACCCTTGTTGATGATGATGATTTTATCGCAGACAGCCTGAATCTCGGGGAGAATATGCGACGAGAGAATAACTGTATGAGTTCTTCCGAGCTTCTTGATGAGCGTTCTGATCTCAATGATCTGATTCGGGTCGAGACCTACTGTAGGCTCGTCGAGAATAAGTACGGGCGGATTTCCTATAAGCGCCTGAGCCAGACCCACACGCTGACGGTAACCCTTTGAAAGGTTCTTGATGATTCTGCCTCTTACATCGGATATCTTGCAGAGGTCACAGATATCTTTAAGGTGAGCCTTTCTGGGGAGCTTGCACTTTTTAAGGTCGTACATAAAATTGAGATACCCGTCAACTGTCATATCCACATAAAGCGGCGGGATCTCGGGAAGATATCCGATATATGACTTAGCCTTTTTAGGATCCTCGAGGATATCGACTCCGTTAATGAGAATCTGACCCGAGGTTGACGAAATATATCCGGTAAGCATATTCATGGTTGTGGACTTTCCCGCACCGTTAGGTCCGAGGAAGCCGAGGATCTCGCCCTTTTCAACCTTGAAGCTTATATCGTTTACGGCTCTTTTGTCGCCGTATCTTTTCGTAAGGTTTTTAACCTCAATCATTTGTTTTCCTCCTTATGAGGCAGCTGAAACAGCTGTCGTACTCAGATAAATTCAATTTTATCTTTTTAATGTGATAGCGCAGTGAAAGCACGGCGAAAGATTAAGAGAGCTTCTCGATACCCTTTCTGATTCGTGCAAGAGACTCCTCTTTACCGATAATAGCACAAAGCTCGACACCGCCGCCTGCTGTAACGGGCTTGCCTGAAACTGCTGTTCTTACAGGCCAGAGCAGCCAGCCATTCTTAACTCCCAGCTCAGCGATAAGTCCGAACAGAGCCTCGTGAATTGTCTCAGCATTCCAGTTTTCGATACCCTCGAGCACGGGAAGTACAGCTTTGAGCGCCTCGAGAGAGGTTTCCTCGTTTGTTTTCATCTTCTTATGGCAGTAGAGAGCGTTGTCGTACTCAGGAAGCTCGTCGATGTAGTCGATAAGCTCCTCAATATCGGTAAACAGCTCTGTTCTGGGCTGGAGAACCGAAGCAAGCACGGTATAGTCGATGTCCTGACGCTTCACATACTTCTGAATGTGAGGAACAATGTATTCCTTGAACTCCTCGGGAGTCATCTTTCTGATGTAAGCGGCATTGATAGCTTTGAGCTTAACAGGGTCGAAAATTGCGGGAGACTTTGAAATTCCGCTGATATCGAACTCCTGAGCAAGCTCTTCAAGAGTAAATATTTCCTGTTCGCCCTTGGGTGCCCAGCCGAGAAGTGCAATATAGTTGACAACTGCTTCCGTAAGATAGCCCTTTGCAAGCAGATCCTCAAACGAAGCGTCGCCGTTTCTCTTTGAGAGCTTGGAGGTCTGATCCTTCATAACAGGCGAGCAGTGGATATATGTCGGAACCTCCCAGCCGAAAGCCTGATAGAGGAGATTATATTTCGGTGCAGAGGAGAGATACTCATTACCTCTTACAACGTGAGTGATTCCCATTGTGTGGTCATCGACAACGTTTGCGAAGTTATATGTCGGCATACCGTCGGTCTTAATGAGGATCTGGTCGTCAAGCTCCGCATTCTCAACAGTGATATCGCCGTAAACCTCGTCATGGAAGGTCGTTGTGCCCTCGAGAGGCATCTTCTGACGGATTACATAGGGAACTCCTGCGTCGAGCTTAGCCTGAACCTCCTCCTTTGAGAGGTTGCGGCAGTGTCTGTCATACATAGCGATTGCTGTAGTTCCGTCCTCGTTCTTTTTGAGACTGTCAAGACGCTCCTTGTCGCAGAAGCAGTAATAAGCGTGACCGCTTTCAACGAGCTTGAGGGCATATTCCTTGAACATTCCCATTCTCTCCGACTGAACATAAGGACCTACCGGACCTCCGATATCGGGGCCTTCGTCCCAGTTAAGACCTGTCATTTTCAGAGTGTTGTATATAACATCGACAGCGCCCTCAACGTAACGCTCCTGGTCGGTATCCTCGATACGGAGAATAAAGTCGCCGCCGTTTTTTCTTGCAATAAGATAAGTATAAAGCGCCGTTCTGAGATTTCCGATGTGCATGTAGCCTGTCGGACTGGGCGCAAAACGAGTTCTTACTCTTTTTGTCTCTGACATAAAATCATTCCTTTCCCATTATCTGCATATTTCCGCCTGCTCACGAACGCAGGCTATATCCGCAGAAATCTGTTTTTTCAGCTCCTCAAGAGAAGCAAATTTCTTCTCGCCCCGTATAAAGCGGCAGAACTCAACATCGACGAAGCTTCCGTAGAGGTCGCCCGAAAAACCGATAATATGAGTCTCCGCAAGAGGTTTTATATTTTCTCCGACAGTAGGCTTGACTCCGACATTAGTCACGGAGTCGTACACCTTTCCGCCGACGAGTGTATGTGTATGATAAACACCATGCTCAGGGACAAGCTGTCCCTCTGCAAAGTGCTGATTGATCGTAGGAAAATCGAGAGTTCTGCCGATTCTGTTTCCGTGGACTACCTGTGAGCTTAATATATATGCGTTTCCGCCGCAGTAAAGCTCATCGACCCTGCCTTCACGGAGCATTGCTCTGTATTTTTCCGAAGAAAAGGCATCCTCCGAAAGCCTTACAACAGTCACCTTAAAGCCGTACTTTTTGCCGAAAGCTTCAAGCTCCTCAGCTCCGCACGCAGCGTTTTTGCCGAAGCGGAAATTCTCTCCGCACACGACAGCTCCTGCGTTCATTTTTCCGCAGAGAACATCACGCACGAACTCCTCGCCGCTAAGCTCTCTCACGTCGTCAAAATCGGGCGAATACGCATATTTTATTCCCATAGCGTCCATCTGCTCGAGCTTTGAAGCGTTGGTGCAGATATATTCCAGCGGCTTGCCGTGCTTGAACCTCACCGATTCCGTTCTGAACGTAAACACAGCGGGAGCAAGCTCCTTGTCCAAAAAGGTCTGCGACAGTATGAGCCTGTGTCCGCTGTGAATACCGTCGAACAATCCGAGTGCAACGAACGTTTTCTCAGATATACGGTCATTTCCCGTAATTTCAGTCATATGCCGCACCTCCTTTTTATCCAAGATTTTTTCCAACTCTCAGTATACCGTTTTCACGGTCGGCGAGAGCAGTACCGATAAAAGCTCCGTCAGAGCCATAAACCGCATAGGAGTCCTCGCTGTCTTTTATGTTGTATATGCGTGAGAGGTCGAGCTTCACGCCGTTTCGGTACATTCTCGTCTGAACCTCGCCCAGCCTGAGCTTAGGAAGCTTCTCAAAGACTCTCTCAATCGGGAGAATAAGCTCCTCCAGCCTGTCCTCGTCACGAGCCTGCTGAATCTGCTCAAAGGTATAGCAGTCCCCGAGATTGAAGCCTCCCGAGGAAAGTCTCACCAGCGAGGTCATTATTCCCCCGCAGCCGAGCTTTTCGCCGATATCGCTTATAATCGTGCGGATATACGTTCCCTTTGAGCACGAAATATACAGCTTTCCCTCACGGGCTTCGGGATTATATTCCTCCAGCCTGAGAGCGTCAATTTCGATCTCACGGGGAGTACGCTCCACCTCGATTCCCTGACGGGCGAGGTCGTAGAGACGCTTTCCGTTGACCTGAACTGCCGAATACATCGGCGGCAGCTGCATGATTTTGCCTGTAAACTGCGGAATTACCGCAAGAATATCCTGCTCTGACACGCTCATATCCGACTGAGTAAGAATCTTACCCGTTACGTCCTGAGTATCAGACGTGCAGCCCAGACGGAATGCCGCACGATAGCTCTTGGAATTATCAGGCATGATATCGCATGCCTTTGTTGCGTTTCCGACGAAAACAGGGAGAACTCCCGTCGCCATGGGGTCGAGAGTTCCTCCGTGACCGAGCCTTTTCATTTTAAGGATTCCCCTGAGCTTTGCCACGACATCGAACGAAGTAAAATCCTGCGGCTTGTTCACGCAAAGTATGCCGTTCATTATTCCAGCGCCTTTCCGACAGCTTCTGCGAGCCGTTTTTTCACATCGTCAAGACTTCCCCTGAGCAGACAGCCTGCCGCCTTGGCATGGCCTCCTCCGCCGAGAGTCTGACATATTTCAGATACGTTTATATCATTCGCCGAGCGCATGGAGATCTTATAGACTCCCGGTTCACGCTCCTTGATCAGAATTCCTACCTCTGCGTTCTCAACCTGAAGCGGAAGATTGGCACAGCCGTCGAGATCATCAGTGTCAACGCCCATTTTCTCCATAATATCTGCTGTGGCACAAATCATGGTAAGTCTGCTGTCCCAATAATATTCCATAAGCTCGAGAACCGCACTTTCAAGCTTGATCCTGCCGATTGACTTGACATCGAACATATTGCGGTTGATTTTTGAAAAATTGATATCGAAGCTTCTCATAAGCTCCGCCGCAATTTCGTGACATCTCACCGTAGTGCAGTCGAATTTGAAGCAGCCCGTATCTGTTGCGATTCCCGTATAGATACACGCAGCTGCGTGCTCATTAAGCTCCACGCCCATTTCCTGTGAAAGCTCATAGATAAGCTCGCACGCTGCTGAAGCATGAGGGTCAAGGAGCGTTCTCTGTGCATAGCCGGTATTTGAAACGTGATGATCTATGCAAAGCTGAACCTTATCGCCGTACAGCTCCCTGAGCTTTCCCATAAGCTGGACATCTGCAATATCGACGGTAATAATTGTTTCAGGCTCAAACTCCTCACCGCAGCCTGCGCTTGTCAGGAAGTCAAAACGCTTCGGGAACTCATCGGCGCAGACAACTCTGCTTCTTTTTCCAATTGCTTCAAGAATATCCTTCAGCGCAAAGCCTGCTCCGATACAGTCGCCGTCGGGAGACTGGTGTGTAATAATCACTGCGTCACTGCAGTTTTTCAAAAATTCCGCTGCTTCACTTAAACTGATAAGCATTTGAGCACCCCATTATAACTCTCTGAGCTTTTTGTTTATCTCCGCACTTCTTGCGATGGAATCATCAGCGATGAATTTCAGCTCGGGAGCCTTTCTCATTTTGAGTCTGTGGAACAGCTCTCTTTTGACAAAGCCCTCAGCGCTTCTGAGTCCCTTGACTGATTCCTGAGCCTTTTCAAGTCCCATGAAGCTCGACACGAAAATCTTGCAGCTTGACATATCGCCCGACAGCTCTGTGCGGACGATAGTAAGCATAGGGTCGATTCTGGGGTCTTTAAGCTCACGCAGAATAGCGGTCATTTCTCTTTTTATATCCTCAGCCATTCGGCCGTTCTTAAAATTTGCCATATAATCCTTTCTTCAACGGAGCGAGAGGAACAATCAGTCCTCTCTGTACTCCTCAACGATGTAAGCCTCGAAGATATCGCCTTCCTTTACGTCGCTGAACTTCTCGAGGCTGATACCGCACTCGTAGCCCTCAGCAACGTCCTTAGCGTCGTCCTTGAATCTCTTGAGACCTGAAATCTTGTCGTCTGCAATGATGATACCGTCACGGACTACACGAATCTGACAGCCTCTGGAAACCTTTCCGTTGAGGACATAGCTTCCTGCAACCATGCCGACATTTGAAATCTTGTATACCTGACGAACCTCTGCACGTCCAAGCTCAACGTCTCTGAACTTAGGTGCGAGCATACCCTTCATAGCGGTTGTGATTTCCTCGATAGCGTCGTAGATGATTCTGTAAAGACGGATGTCTACACCGTCTCTTGCAGCTGATTCAGCGGCAACAGGGTCGGGTCTTACGTTGAATCCGACGATGATTGCATTGGAAGCGTTAGCAAGCATTACGTCGCTCTCCTTGACAGCGCCTACGCCGCCGTGGATAACTCTTACTCTTACCTCGTTGTTGGAGAGCTTCTCGAGCGACTGCTTTACAGCCTCAACAGAGCCCTGAACGTCAGCCTTGACGATGATCGGAAGCTCCTTGATCTCGCCCTCTGCAATCTGGCTGAAGAGGTTGTCGAGAGTAACCTTCTTGTATGCGTTGAACTGTTCTTCCTTAGCCTCATGCTTTCTCTTTTCGACAAGCTCTCTTGCAAGACGCTCATCCTCAACAGCGTTGAAGATATCGCCTGCGCTCGGAACCTCGGCAAGACCTGTAATCTCTACAGGAACGGACGGGCCTGCTGCCTTTACAACCTTACCCTTGTCGTTTGTCATTACACGGACTCTTCCCACGGAAGTACCTGCGATAATTACATCGCCCTGTTTGAGAGTACCGTTCTGAACGAGAAGCGTAGCGATAGGACCTCTGCCCTTATCGAGTCTTGCTTCAACAACAGTACCCTTAGCAAGTCTGTCGGGATTAGCTTTAAGCTCCTTGACCTCGGCAACGAGAAGCACGCTTTCAAGAAGATCGTCGAAGCCCATGCCTGTCTTAGCCGAAACGGGAACACAGATAACGTCTCCGCCCCAGTCCTCGCATACGAGGTCGTACTTTGTGAGCTCTTCCTTGATTCTGTCAGGATTTGCACCCTCCTTATCCATCTTGTTGATAGCTACGATGAGTGAAACTCCGGCAGCCTTTGCATGGTTGATGGATTCAACGGTCTGCGGCATGATACCGTCATCTGCGGCAACTACAAGGATAGCGATATCAGTGATATTTGCACCTCTTGCACGCATTGATGTGAATGCCTCATGTCCGGGAGTATCGAGGAAAGTGATGTCCTGTCCGTCGATATTCACCTGATAAGCGCCGATATGCTGAGTAATACCGCCTGCCTCGCCAGCGGCAACGTGAGCGTTTCTGATTCTGTCGAGGATGGATGTCTTACCGTGGTCAACGTGTCCCATAACAACAACAACGGGGCATCTGGGTGAGAGGTTTGTATCGTCATCGTCGCTGTCGTCGATAAGACGCTCCTCGATGGTAACGATAACCTCCTTTTCAACCTTAGCACCCAGCTCCTCGGCAACGAGTGAAGCTGTATCGAAGTCGATGGTCTGGTTGATGCTTGCCATAATTCCGAGACCCATGAGCTTCTTGATAACGTCTGTAGCTGTAACCTTGAGACGTGTAGCAAGCTCGCCTACAGTGATTTCATCGGGAATGAGAACCTTGAGCTGCTGTTTTCTTGCGCGCTCAAGCTCGAGACGGCGGAGCTTCTCTGCCTCTGTTTCCTTCTTTGAGAACTGCTGTCTGTTTCTCTGAGCAGACTTCTGATTGATTTTCTGCTTCTTAGAGGAATAGTTGTCGTTCTTGTGCTTATTTGTAGCAGCCATCTGGTCATAGCGCTCGTTGTACTTGTCGAGGTCAACGTAGCTTCCTCTTGTATCAACAGTACGTCTCTGAGTAACTGTAGCGGCAGTCTCCGAGCTGAACGAAGCGTTGAACTTGGTCTTTTCGCCTCTGTCCTGAGCCTTTGGCTGAGACTTCTTGTCATTTTTCTTGTTATTCTTGCTGCTGTTGTTATTGTTCTGAGGAGCTGCCTTTGCTTCCTCCTTGGGAGCAGCAGGCTTCTCAGCCGCCTTAGGAGCTTCCTTTGCCGGAGCAGCAGTCTGAGCCAGCTTCTTCTCCTCCTTCTTGGGAGCCGGAGTCTCCTTTACGGGAGCCTTTTCCGTCTTGGGAGCCGCAGCCTTGGGCTTTTCGGACTTCTCCTGTGCAGGCTTATTTGCAGCCTTAGGCTTCTCTGACTTCTCCTGAACAGTCTTGGCAGGCTTTTTAGCCGGCTTTGATGAAGCCGCCTTAGGCTCCTCCTGCTTAGCAGGTCTGGGATCCTTTGAGGATGCAAAGTACTCGTCGAAGGATTTAACCTCGTGGAGCTTTGTATAATGCTCGAGAAGAGCGTTCATCTCGTCCTGATTAAGACCTGTAGCAGCCTTTTTCTTATTGTCGCCTTTTTCGGCAAAGAAGTCGATCAACTCCTGTACGGGAACATTTAAATCCTTTGCCGCATCGCTTAACTTGATTTTTTTTGTCATAGGCCTGATTACCTCCATATCAATTCGTAAACGCCGCATGATCTTATGCGGTTATTTTCTTCATGTGATATATGTCAACGCATTTCTGCGGTTAAGTATTGGAAAGAGTCATGAATTTATCGGCAAAGCCCTTGTCGCACACTGCTATAACAGCTGTCTGCTTGCCGGCAAACTGTCCTATTTCCTCTTTTGTCAGCTCTGTCTGGATGAGAACTGTATTGTACTTGCTGCACATAAAGGCTGTTTCCTTGAGCGTTTTCGGAGAGATATCCGCCGCTGTCATAACGCAGCTCACGGTACTGCCCTTCATCGCCTCGACTACGCTGTCGTAGCCCTTGACGATCTTTCCTGCCTTTATGCATATTGTCAGCAGATTAGTTATTTTCTGTTTCTGCTGCAAGCTCATCAGCCATCACCTCATACACGCTTTCATCTATTCTGCACGAGAACGATTTCTCGAAGCGTCTGCCCTTGCGAGCCTTTTCAAAGCACTCGCTGCTGCGGCATATATAAGCTCCTCGTCCGGACTTTTTTCCGGTAAAATCGAGGCTTATCTCACCCTCGGGCGATTTGACTGCACGGATAAGCTCCTTTTTCGGCTTCATCTCTCCGCAGCCGAGACACATTCTCATCGGGATTTTCTTTGGCTTCATAGTAATTATTCTCCGTCGGCTTCAGCAGAAACGATCTCCTCCGGAGCAATCTCATCCTCCGCCATAAGAAGCTCGCTTCCGGGAGCTGCGTCATCTTCTGCGAAAAGCTCCTCGTCGGCTATCTCAGCAGTCTTTTCGGGAAGCTTGAAATCAGGCTTCACTTCCGGAGCCTCTTCGCCTGTTACGGTATCAAACTGAGGCTTGATGTCGATCTTGAAGCCTGTGAGCTTAGCCGCAAGCTTAGCGTTCTGACCCTTGTTTCCGATTGCAAGAGAGAGCTGGTTATTCGGAACCACAACAGTGCAGGTCTTTTCCTCCGCAGAGGTGATAACTGTCTTGATGACCTCAGCCGGAGCAAGAGCTCTTGCAATGAACTCCTCAGGGATCTCGCTGTAGGGGATGATATCAATTTTCTCGCCGCTCAGCTCGTTTACGACTGCGGAAATTCTCGAACGCTTTGCGCCGATGCATGCTCCGACAGCGTCAACGTTGGGATCCTTTGACCATACAGCGATCTTTGTTCTCGAGCCTGCTTCTCTTGAAATTGACTTAACCTCAACAGTACCGTCATAAATCTCAGGAACCTCAAGCTCAAAGAGTCTCTTTACGAGGTCCTTATGAGTTCTTGAAATCTTGACAACGGGCTTCTTGCTCTTATTTGTGATTCCTGTAATGTAAACCTTGACGGACTTGCCCTCCTCGAGAGTTTCGCCGGGGATCTGCTCGTTTCTGAAGAGGTAAAGCTCTGTTCCCTCGTATACAACGGTAACAGTTCCTCTGCCGGGCTCGATCTGAGAAACCTTGGCAGTAATGCACTCGTGCTCCTTTGACTCAAAGCGTGAGAGCATCTGTTCTCTGTTGATCTCTCTCAGGTCGCCCTTGATCGACTGCTTAGCCGAGAGAGCTGCCATTCTGCCGAACTTGGAAATATCTATCTGCTTGAGGATCTTTCCGCCGACATAAGCATTCGGGTCGATAGTTCTTGCGACGTCGATGTTGACCTCGTTCTCGTCGATAGGATAATCGTCAATAACCTCCTGCTCGATGTACATTTCAAATTTCTTTGAAGCCGGGTCGATTTCGACTCTGATGTTCTCCTCGCTGTGCGGATAAGCCTTTCTTGCTGCCTTGAGCATTGCAGACTTGATCTTTTCAATAAGGATCGAGGTTTCCACGCTGTTTTCTTCTTCGAGAAGCGCAAGTGCCTCGAAAAAGCCGTTATTCTTATTCATGTCTGTATATTCCTCCAGTTAATATTATTCAAAATCCATATAAAGCTTTACAAACGAGATATCCGCAAGAGCGAATTTTTTCTCTTCGCCGCCGATCTCAACGGCAACTCCGTCCTTATCGGCACCGATGAGGTTTCCTACGATTTCCTTTTCGCCGTCAACGGCTCTGATAAAGCGGATTCTCACTTCATCGCCCTGACAGACCTCAAAGTGCTCCTCCTTTAAAAGCTCTCTTTCAAGCCCTGCCGAGCCCACCTCAAGCATATAGCTCTGAGAAATGGGGTCTGCCTTGTCGAGGATCTCATCAATAGGGCGTGTAGCTCTTTCGCAGTCGTCGATAGTAATACCCTCGTCGCAGTCGATAAAGACTCGCAGGTACCACATTGCGCCCTCCTTGACGTAGCTGACATCCCAGAGATAGTAGCCGAGTTCGTCGGTAATGGGCTTGATGAGGTCATAAACTCGCTGTTCGGTTCCGCCGAATTTTTTAAATTTCATACGCATTCATCCCGAAGCTTGCGGGAATCTCCTTTCGCTGAATTCAGTGCATATACAAACGAAAGACCGGAAAGCTTCCGGTCTTTAGTCTACACTATCATTGTTATTATTATATCACGTTTTTCCATAAAAATCAAGTACTTTCGCAAACTTTTTTCGGTTTTTGCACCTGTATTATATATAAGTTGAGGTCTCGGCGGAACAGAACACTTTTTCTTGTTGAAAATGCCACAATCGGATGTCTGATTTTATTGCTATTCTCTGATTTTTCAGGCAATATATTACAAACGCTTGACAGTTAATTGAAATAAATGTATAATTATCCTTAACAAGGTGTACGCGCTTTTACTCACACCTATGAAAGGAGTTTTTATTTTCATGAACAATCTTAAAAGATTTCTTGCCGGACTTCTCTCAATCACGGCAATGATGACTGCTGCTGTTTCATGCAGCGACAAGGACAGCTCAAGCTCGGAAAATAATGAGCACTACAAATCTGAGGACGATTTCGCTGTTTCCGCTGACGAAGAGATCAAGGGCGAAAATGACGTTGATATCAGCGGTCAGACTATCTACTGGCTCGCAGACTACGACCTCAACCCTACTAACAATAACGACCGTTCCGTTGCCCTCTCCCTCTTCGAGGACGTTTACGGCGGTAAAATAGAATGGATCCAGGCTGACTCAAATGAGAAGTTCTCAACTCTCGCTCAGAGAATCCTTGCAGGCGATCCCGTTGACATGTTCCCCTATGAGTGGGACGCTGTTCCGAACGGTGTTTCAAAGAATCAGTATCAGCCTCTCGATCCCTACTACGACATCCTCGAAATGGATACAGACCTCTGGGAGGATATGACTGACGTTATTGATATGTTCGAGTACAAGGACTCGCATTATGTCATTCCTTACGCTATTTCCGATCCGCTCATCATCACCTACAGCAGAAAAATGATGGAGGCTGAGGGTCTTGAGGATCCGTATGAGCTTTATGAGGACGGCGAGTGGGACTGGGACGCTATGATGGA
>JAFTPG010000098.1 GCA_017463375.1 Ruminococcus sp.
GACATTTTTATTAATACGGGAATACTCGGATAACTCCTGCCGCTCTCGTAGCCGCTGATCGTCACTTGATTAACTTCCAGTTCTATGCCGAGCCGGATCTGAGTCATTCTTTTTTCTTCGCGAAGTTGTTTTATTCTGTTCTTCATAACGCACCTCCCATAATAAATAATTATATAGATATAGCTTGTATTTATTATAGAAATATGTTATGATAACTATTGTAAAACAGATATAGGAGGTACCCCATGACACCCGAAAAAGCAATTGAAGCAATTGCCGCCAGAAACGGCGTAACTGCCGACGAGGTAAGACGTGAAATTCAGCTCGCAATCGACCTTGCCATGCAGGATTCCGACCCGGAAACACGAAAGCTCTGGGAATCTATCCCCTCCAAAGGAGACAAACCCACTCCGGAGGAACTGATTCTCGGTATTTCCCGGAATATTTCCGGAAATTAACAAAAAACTCCCCGCATCTCATTAAGATACGGGGAGTATTGTTTTATTTTGCTCTGTTTGTTGTTATTAAACAAGCCTTTTCATAATTTCGACAAGGCACTGCTTTTGAGTTTTGCATTTCTGGGAATGTCAATAAAATCATAGTTTTATTGACATTCCCAGAAATGCCGTGTTTGCAAGGCTTTCGGCGTAAAAAAAGACCTTGCAGATTTTACTCTACAAGGTCAATTTTTCTATTGTGGTTTTACAATCTGGGTTTGCCCCAAATCATAGAACAATCAACCTTGCAAGGCTGATTATATCAAAATATCCAGTCATTTGCAATAGGAAACAAGAAAATAGATAAAAACTATTAAATTATACAGTGTTTTTCTTCACTCTCAATGGTTTGAAATTCATACCGAAAAAACCGAAATTTAGAACCATTGCAAACCCTCAATTTTTCAAGGTGAAACAATGCAAATTCCCCGAAAAGAATATAGAACCTCTACAAGTCCTCAATAATTGGGAGTTACCGATAAACCACCGAATAATTATTTTTTATCCTTGATTTTCTCGTAAATAATGCTCGTTCTACCATCGTTTAAATCTTCCAATCGTACAAACTTATAGCCGAGATCTTCTGGAGGCTTTTTGATTTGTCCTATAGATAGGCGGTCATTGGCATAACTATTGACTTGATAATACACGCCCTTGTCGTTAAACAAGATTGTATTTGTGAAATCGTATTTCATCCTAAAATCTCCTTATGGTTTTATAGTACCGTACAAACATCTTTGCACTTGTCTTGCATAACTTCAACCATCTTGTCCGGTAAAGCAATAGGTAGATTATCCGTATCTCGCCATCCAAGACAAGTCGTGAGGTCGCCCTGCGGATCGGCATCTACAAGGAGTACCTTTTTACCTTGCATTGCCAAGCCTACGCCTAAGTTGACTGTGGTGGTCGTTTTACCGACACCGCCTTTTTGATTGCATATAGCAATCGTGTTACAGTGGGGCATTGTCTTTGCTCCTTTCATTTAGATTTAGCATCCTGATATAAGGTGCTATGTATAAGACCGATAAAAAATCGGTCTTTATGTTAAAATGCAGTATTTGTCCTCGCCACCCCTGCATAGCAAATGCTTAACGGGAAACATTCAGGGAATGGTCTGCTAAACCATATCATAGGAATTTCACCTCTGCCGGGTACTCCGCCAGCTCCGTAGAGAAGTATCATTGTCATTCTGACTGTCATCGCCGTATCAGGAGCAACCTGATATTTATATCGGGAATTCTCGCTCATTCCTATGAGGAAGTCTTGGCGTACTCGATAAGATGGCTAATCATCAGAAATAAAGTCCTAAATGTTTGGATATTCAATTTTCAAGGAACTTTGAAAGAGTTGCTCCTTTTCGGAGTTGAAAAATACCCCTTCACTAATTCCCACTGAGAAAGGTCAAATGCACACCCTAATTCTGAAAAAATTAAAAAAATTTTTGTCGCTATTTTATAAACAAAAAAAGCCGCCTACTCCAAAATGGAATAAGCGGCTATATGTACCGATTCACTCTATACAGTTTTCACCTTAAATAACTTAGTTCGTGATTTCATCAATTTACAAATCACTTCATCAATACCATCCGTGTACTTGCACTGATGTGTCAGTTTATTCTTCTTAATTAGAAGGGAAGATAGGATTTCACTACGTTCCTGATCCGTTAGATTGATATAATACTTTTGCTTTTTCAAACTGAACACCTCGCTTTCATACTTATTATATAATAGGTATGTAAAAGGGACAAAGATGCAAATTGGGCATAAAAAAAGCAGGCATACTACTTTTTACAGTAATATGCCTGCTAATTATTTTAGATAAAGACTTCAACAGTTAAATCTTCCCACTGTTTTGCACGAAGATATTGATCTGTTGATTTTCTGTATGCTTCTGCTTGGTCAAAATCAACCTTAAAACTGAAGTACAGATTAGTCCTCCCCATATTTGATAGCAGCCTGAGCAGCAGCAAGTCTAGCAATCGGAACACGGAAAGGTGAGCAAGATACATAGTCAAGACCGATCTTGTGGCAGAACTCAACTGAAGTCGGGTCACCGCCGTGCTCGCCGCAGATACCAATGTGGAGGTTGGGATTTACGGGCTTACCGAGCGTGATAGCCATGTTCATGAGCTTACCAACGCCTGTCTGGTCGAGCTTAGCGAACGGATCGTTCTCGAAAATCTTAGCGTCATAGTAAGCGTCGAGGAACTTACCAGCGTCGTCTCTTGAGAAGCCGTATGTCATCTGAGTAAGATCGTTTGTACCGAAGCAGAAGAAGTCAGCGTTAGCAGCAACCTCATCAGCTGTGAGACAAGCTCTCGGGATCTCGATCATTGTACCAACTTCGTACTCAAGCTCTACGCCAGCAGCAGCGATCTCAGCGTCAGCTGTCTCAACAACTACCTTCTTAACGTACTTAAGCTCCTTAACCTCGCCTACGAGCGGGATCATGATCTCAGGCTTAACTGCCCAGTCAGGATGAGCCTTCTTTGTATTGATAGCAGCACGGATAACAGCTGCTGTCTGCATCTTAGCGATTTCAGGATATGTTACAGCAAGACGGCATCCTCTGTGACCCATCATCGGGTTGAACTCGTGGAGACCAGTGATGATAGCCTTGATATCCTCAACGGACTTGCCCTGAGCGTCAGCGAGAGCCTTGATGTCAGCCTCTTCTGTAGGAACGAACTCGTGGAGCGGAGGATCGAGGAATCTGATGCAAACAGGTGTACCCTCGAGAGCCTCGTAGAGAGCCTCGAAGTCAGACTGCTGCATAGGAAGGATCTTAGCCAGAGCAGCCTCTCTCTCCTCAACTGTATCAGAGCAGATCATCTCTCTGAATGCAGCGATTCTGTCAGCCTCGAAGAACATGTGCTCTGTACGGCAGAGACCGATACCCTCAGCGCCGAGCTCTCTAGCCTTCTTAGCGTCAGCAGGAGTATCAGCGTTTGTTCTAACCTTGAGAGTTCTGTACTTGTCAGCCCAGCCCATGATTCTGCCGAACTCGCCAGCGATCTGAGCGTCAACAGTAGGAATGATACCATCGTAGATGTTACCTGTAGAACCGTCGATTGAGATATAGTCGCCCTCAACGAAAGTCTTTCCGCCGAGCTCGAACTTCTTGTTAGCTTCATCCATCTTGATGTCGCCGCAGCCGGATACACAGCAAGTACCCATACCACGAGCAACTACAGCAGCGTGAGATGTCATACCGCCGCGGACTGTAAGGATACCCTGTGAAGCCTTCATACCTGTGATATCCTCAGGTGAAGTCTCGAGACGAACGAGAACAACCTTCTCGCCTCTGTTGTTCCAAGCCTCAGCGTCGTCAGCTGTGAATACAACCTTACCGCAAGCAGCGCCAGGTGAAGCACCAAGACCCTTGCCCATAGGTGTAGCAGCCTTGAGAGCAGCAGCGTCGAACTGGGGGTGGAGAAGTGTATCGAGGTTTCTGGGGTCGATCATAGCAACAGCTTCCTGCTCTGTTCTCATACCCTCGTCAACGAGATCGCAAGCGATCTTGAGAGCAGCCTGAGCAGTTCTCTTACCATTTCTTGTCTGGAGCATGAAGAGCTTTCTATCCTGGATAGTGAACTCCATGTCCTGCATATCTCTGTAGTGGTTTTCGAGAGTCTTGCAAACTGTCTGGAACTGCTCGAATACCTCAGGCATAATTTCAGCCATCTTAGCGATAGGCATAGGTGTTCTAACACCAGCAACTACGTCCTCGCCCTGAGCGTTCATAAGGAACTCACCCATGAGCTTCTTCTCGCCTGTAGCAGGGTCTCTTGTGAAAGCAACGCCTGTACCGGACTCATCTGACCAGTTACCGAATGCCATTTCCTGAACGTTAACAGCAGTACCCCATGAATAAGGAATATCGTTGTCACGTCTGTAAACGTTAGCTCTGGGGTTGTCCCATGAACGGAATACAGCCTTTACAGCGCCCATGAGCTGCTCCTTAGGATCGCTCGGGAAGTCTGAACCGATCTTAGCCTTGTATTCAGCCTTGAACTGAGCTGCAAGCTCCTTGAGGTCCTCAGCTGTAAGATCTACGTCCTGAGTAACGCCCTTCTTTTCCTTCATTTCGTCGATAAGCTCTTCAAAGTACTTCTTACCAACTTCCATAACTACGTCAGAGTACATCTGAATGAATCTTCTGTAGCAGTCCCAAGCCCATCTCTCGTTGCCTGTCTTAGCAGCAACAACGCCTACAACTTCTTCGTTGAGACCGAGGTTGAGGATTGTGTCCATCATACCGGGCATTGAAGCTCTTGCGCCTGAACGTACGGATACGAGAAGCGGATTCTCGAGATCTCCGAACTTCTTGCCTGTAATTTCTTCCATCTTTACGATGTGCTCATTAATCTGAGCCTGAATTTCGTCGTTGATCTGTCTGCCGTCCTCATAATACTGAGTACAAGCCTCTGTTGTGATAGTGAAGCCCTGAGGAACAGGGAGACCGAGTTTTGTCATTTCAGCGAGGTTAGCGCCCTTACCGCCGAGAAGCTCTCTCATTGTAGCGTCGCCCTCTGAAAACAAATAAACCCATTTTCTGCTCATTGGTGTATACCTCCAGTTAATTACTTTCCGGAAAAGCTATGTAATGATGATCTCACAGATTTCCGGACTTATATACATTATAGCACATTTCCGCAAGAATTACCATATAAATTCTGAAAAAAAATTATTATTGATTTTTAAGCACATTACACAAAAATTCACGCTTTCAGAAAAAATACTGGAAAAAGGCTTGCATTTATTGTTAAAGTTTGTAATAATGTATTGTGTAGGGGCAGCGCTTTCTGCTGCCCGGATACGGAAATTTTTCAAGTACATTTTGGAGGCAATATAATAATGAATAAGGTTATAATACTCGCAGGAGGTCAGGGCAAGAGAATGAAAGCAGATATGCCTAAGCCCCTGTTCAGGGTTCTGGGCGAGCCTATGCTCGAATGGGTTATTTCAGCCTGCGAGGAATCGGGACTTTCCGATATATGCGTTGTCAAGGGGTTCATGGGCGAGATGATCGACGAATATCTCGGCGGCAGATATACTACTGTTCTTCAGGCTGAGAGACTCGGCACGGGACATGCCGTTATGCAGGCTGTGCCTTTCCTTGAGAAGGATACCGACGGCAATACTCTCGTTCTCTGCGGAGACGCTCCTTTTATCGACCCCAAGGCAATTTCTGAGGCTCTTGAGATCCACACTCAGCAGAACAACGCTGTTACCGTTATTACTGCGGAGCTTGAAAATCCTCACGGCTACGGCAGAATCATCAGAACAGATTCCGGAATCAGCGGCATCGTTGAGCAGAAGGACGCTTCCGACGAACAGAAGCTCATCCGCGAGGTCAACTCCGGAGCCTACTGGTTCAGAACTGCCGACCTGATCGGACTCCTCGGAAAGCTCGAGTGCACCAACGCTCAGAAGGAATATTACCTCACAGATACGATCGCAATTGCTCTTGCTGAGGGCAAAAATGCCGGAGCTTATAAATCCGAAAATCCCGACATCATCAAGGGCGCCAACGACCGCAAAGACCTCCTTGAGCTGAATACCTACGCTCGTATGGCGGTTATCGGCAAGCACCTCGAAAACGGTGTGGAATTTACCTGTCTCGACGGAATTACTATCGAGCGCAGCGTTGAGATCGGCGCTGGAACTGAGATCCTCGCAGGAACTATCCTCCGCAAAGGCACTGTTATCGGCAAGAGCTGCTCAATCGGTCCGAACTGCATTATCGAGAACTGTACGATCGGCAATGACGTTAACCTCAACAACGTTCAGGCTTACGACTCCAGAGTCGATGACAACGTTAAAATCGGTCCATGGGTTCAGCTTCGTCCCAACAGCCATATCAAGAGCGGAGTTAAAATAGGTGATTTCGTTGAGATCAAGAACTCCACTATCGGCGAGCAGACTGCTGTTGCTCACCTCACTTATGTCGGAGACAGCGATGTCGGCAAAAAGGTCAACTTCGGCTGCGGAACTGTTACCGTTAACTATGACGGTGTTGTCAAGAACCGCTGCGTTATCGGTGATAACTGCTTCATCGGCTGCAATACTAACCTCGTTGCTCCCGTTAAGCTCGGCAAGGCTGTCTATACTGCGGCAGGAACTACCATTACCAAGGACGTTCCCGACTATGCGCTCGCTATCGACAGAGGAAAGCTCGCTGTCAAAGAGAATTATTCCCTCAGAAAGCTCAAATCAAAGCTGGATAAGTAATCACTATGGGACGGTTTTACCGTCCCTTTTGTTTAGAGATACAATGAAAACCACTCGTTCAAGGAGTGGTTTTATTCTTTGATATTGAGCTGTACTGACTTGTGTGATAAAATTTTTTCAGGAATTTTGTAACGAACTGCATTTTAAAGGTACTAATATACAGAACGTTCTGAATAACACGAAAGGAGAAGGTATATGTCCGACAGCATAAAGGAATATTATGAGAATTACGGCAAAAAGGTGTACTTTTATCTTCTCAGCCTCTGCAATGACTCCGACGCCGCCGAAGAGCTGACTCAGGAGGTCTTTTATCAGGCAATAAAGAATTTAAGCTCATACAGCGGAAAAAGCTCTGTATACACATGGCTCTGCGGCATAGGCAAAAATCTGTGGCTGAAAGAACTGAGCCGCCGCAAGAGAAGCCCTGTTGCCGAGCCTGATGAGAATATGCCCTCACCGGAGCTTTCACCCGCAGAAAATGCTGAGCTAAAAGACACGGCAATGTCGGTAATACGGCAAATTCATGCTCTTCCCGAACACGAAAAGGAAATCATTCTTCTCAGAGCGACAGGAGAACTTTCATTCCGTGAAATCGGCGATTTATTCGGGAAAACCGAAAACTGGGCAAGAGTTACATATTACCGCGCCAAACAAAAAATCAAAAGATAAAAGGAGGACTTACTATGAAATGTAAAATAATTCAGGACCTGCTGCCCCTTTACTGCGATAAGCTGACCTCGCAGGAGTCAAACGAGGAGATAGAAAACCACCTTCAAGGCTGTGATGAATGCACGGAAATTTATGAAAGCATGAAACAAAAGGAAGATATTCCTAAAGCTGAGGATAAGGACATAAAACCGCTTAAAAAAGTGAAAAAGAAATCAATCATCAGAATAATTGCAGGCTTTGCCGCAGGACTGGTTCTGCTCGGAACGCTGTTTGCATTCTTATTTGTGGGAGTTATTCCCGCTTCAAGCAAGGATATTTCAGTCTCCTACAGCGGAGAAATTCTTGAGGACGGCTCGGTTTCCATTAATTTCAATCTCGTAACAGATAAAGAACGCTGTATAGGCACAAGAGGAGAAGACAGGATTTACAGCACCCTTGAAAATCCCGATGTTTTTATACAGGAAGTGAGCGTAAAACCATATCTCGTGTTTGCGCTTCCGTTTGACAACAGGGGGAAAAATCCGAATGAAGCCTCACTCGGCGTTGTTGTAGCTCCGGATACGGAATTTACCGAAGCTGATGTTTTTGAAATTGAGTTCCGTGACAAAACAGTTACCTATAATCTAAAGGATATCGCCGAAGAGCTTGGATTGCAATAAGAACCTCTCTTCACAAAGAAACACGCATGTATTTTCGGCAAATTTCGCTGTATACTGCGTTGAAAATCCTTGCAGGGCGACAGCCCTCCTGCGTATTTTCGCCTTGTCTACAACAAAATTATGCTCGAAAATCCACACATATTTCTTGTAAAGACAGGTTCTAAGCTTCCACATACAAAAAGGACTGATTCATCCGAATCAGTCCTTTATTTTTATTGATATATCGGGGAATTAACCCATGATAACTTCAACAGTATGAACTCCGCCGTCCATAGCAGGGATAACGTTGCCCTCAACAGCATTGCCGTCAACAGTCACGCTCTTAACGCCCTTGCAAACGTGGTCGGGATTCTTAACTGTGATTTCGTATATAGCACCGCGGAACTTTCTTGAAGCTGTGAAGCCGTCCCACTCGTGAGGAATTGACGGGTCGATTCTGAGACCGTCGAAGTCAGGCTTAACACCGATGATGTACTGTGAAATAGCAACCATGTTCCATGCAGCAGTACCTGTGAGCCATGAGTTCTTACCCTCACCGAATCTGCTTGCGTCCTTACCTGCGATCATCTGACCGTAAACATAAGGCTCAGTCTTGTGAAGATCAGAGATATCCTCGTTGAATGCGGGAGCAATCTTTGAGTAGTACTCGAACGCCTTGTCACCTCTGCCGGCATAAGCCTCAGCACAGATGATCCATGCGTTGTTGTGAGTAAAGATACCTGCGTTCTCCTTATAACCGCCGGGATATGTGGAAATCTCACCGTACTGAACGTAGTACTTTGTGAAAGCAGGATTATTGAGAACAAGACCGTACTTTGTATTGAGGTACTTGTCGATAGACTCGAGAGTCTTGATGTCAGCGCCCTGATCCTTACCGATTTCGGACATTACAGCGAAGCCCTGAGGCTCGATGAAGATCTTGCCTTCCTCGCACTCCTTGGAGCCCATCTTCTCGCCGTTAGCGTCGTAAGCTCTGATGAACCAATCGCCGTCGAAGGCATGCTTCATAACGTTGTCCTTCATCTTGTCGATCTCAGCCTGAGCCTTTTCAGCCTCGTCGTTCTTGCCGAGGTGCTTGAGGATCTCAACGTAAGCAGGACCTGCATATGTAAAGAGAGTTGCAACCATTACTGACTCAGCAACCTTGGAGTAGCCGCCCTCAGCAGCAAACTTGGGGTTGGTGTAAGTCTGGAAGCTCTCGCCGGGCTTGTCTGAGAAGCATGAGAGGTTGATACAGTCGTTCCAGTCAGCACGCATAGCAAGCGGGAGTCCGTGAGGACCGAGGTTGTTAACGATGTGATAGAATGAAACTGTAAGGTGGTCGAGCATAGGCTTAGCGAGTGACTCGTCGTTGTCGTAGGGAACCATCTCGTCGAGGATGCCCCAGTCGCCTGTCTCCTTGATGTAGGAGCCAACGGAGAGAATCATCCACAGCGGATCGTCTGAGAAGTCGCCGCCGATATCGGAGTTACCCTTCTTTGTAAGGGGCTGGTACTGGTGGTAGCAGCCGCCGTCGGGAAGCTGAGTTGAAGCGAGGTCGATAAGACGCTCTCTTGCTCTGTCGGGAATCTGGTGAACGAAGCCGAGGATATCCTGATTGGAGTCTCTGAAGCCCATTCCTCTTCCGATACCTGACTCGAAGTAGGAAGCAGAACGTGAAAGGTTGAAAGTAACCATACACTGATACTGATTCCAGATATTTACCATACGGTTAACCTTGTCATCGGGAGTATTTACATTGAAGATACCGAGAAGCTCATCCCATGCAGCCTTGAGCTCAGCGAGACCTGCTGCAACCTTTTCGGGAGTATTGTACTTCTCAATCATTTCGTAAGCGATTTCCTTGTTGATTGTCTGACCGTCAGCCTCAAACTTCTTGTCGAAAGGATTCTCAACGTAGCCGAGAACGAAAACGAGAGTCTTGCTTTCGCCGGGAGCGAGAGTGACCTCCTTATAGTGAGAAGCGATAGGTGACCAGCCGTCAGCAAAGGAGTTTGTAGCCTTGCCGTCGAGAACTGCCTGGGGGTCGCCGAAGCTGTTGTAGAGACCGATAAATGAATCACGGTCTGTATCGTAGCCGTCGATGGAGTCGTTTACTGTATAGAAAGCGTAGTGATTACGTCTGTCTCTGTACTCAGTCTTGTGGTAGATAGTTGAGCCTTCTACCTCAACACGGCCTGTTGAGAAGTTTCTCTGGAAGTTTGTGCAGTCGTCCTGAGCGTCCCACAGACACCACTCAGCGAATGAGAAGAACTTGAATGTCTTTTCAGCTGAATCCTCGTTTGTGAGAACAACCTGCTGAACCTCGCCTGCATAGTTCTGGGGAACGAAGAAAGTAGCCTCAGCCTTGAGACCGTTCTTTTTACCTGTGATAACAGTATATCCCATACCGTGACGGCACTCATAGAAATCGAGAGCTGTCTTTACAGGTGACCAGCCGGGGTTCCAGATTGTACCGTTGTCATTGATATAGAAATAGCGTCCGCCCATATCGATCGGCACGTTGTTGTAACGGTAACGTGTAATTCTGCGGAGACGTGCATCCTTGTAGAAGCTATAGCCGCCTGCTGTGTTTGAGATCAGTGAGAAGAACTCCTGAGTACCGAGGTAGTTGATCCACGGATAGGGTGTTTTGGGGGAATTGATAACATATTCCTTATTAGCGTCGTCAAAAAATCCGAACTTCATAATCATACTCCTTTAAAAATATACGATAAGAGCTTTTTTCAGCTCCTAAAAGCGGAAAAACCGCACTTTTAAACATTATATCATACTTTTTGTTTTATTACAAGAGGTCTTAAAAAATAACCTGCAATAATTTTTTCTGATATTTTGTGCAATTTTACCCAATGCCCGACCAATTTATTACAGTTTTGTGAAGAAATGCTGGTGAGCGGTGTAGGTATCGCCGGGCTTGACCTCGCAGTAGCCTGTAACCTCGTCGGGGAGCGAGAGGTTCGGAGCGTCAATCATAGCAGTCATCGGCTCGGGACAGAAATAGCCGTTATAACCTCTGTCGTTCCAGATGATCCAGAATTTGTAATTATCGGAGACCTCATAGCAGATCTTCTTGCCTGTCTCGATATCCTCGGCGATGATTCCGTAGAATTTCTCATGGTCGATATAGGTATGCTCGGCAGTATACATATCGTTGGAGATATCCTGGAGCACGGGGCACTTGTTGCC
>JAFTPG010000099.1 GCA_017463375.1 Ruminococcus sp.
CATGTTGGTTGATATGCGTCATGCTCCGTCTGCGGATGATATCCACATGATAAATTATCTGATAGACGCTGAGCTGCCGTTCGTTGTCGTACTGACAAAGGCTGACAAGCTTAAAAAGACTCAGCGTGAAAAGCGTATGGAGGCATTCAAATCCGAAATACCATACTTTGATGAAATACATGTTATACCGTTCTCATCGCAGACATTCGAGGGTGTTGATGAACTGAGACAAATTATCGAGGATATCGCATCTGATACCGATGAGGAATGAGTTTTGAGAGGATGTAAATTTATGTTCGTATCAGAAAATCTTAGTGTAAATGAAAATGGACATCTGACTATCGGCGGAATCGATACAGTATCCCTTGCCGAGCGGTACGGTACTCCGCTTTATGTAATGGACGAGCAGCTTATCAGAAAAAATCTGCGCCGTTTCCATGAAAGTATGCAGAAGTATTACGATGGCAAAGGACTTGTATGCTATGCAAGCAAGGCGTTCTCTTGTCTGGAGATGTGCCGGATCGTTGCAAGCGAGGGCGACGGTCTCGACGCTGTTTCAATCGGAGAGCTTTATACCGCAGTAAAGGCAGGCTTTCCTATGGAGAAGGTTGGCTTTCACGGAAATAACAAGACCGACGAGGAGCTTCGCTTTGCTGTAGAAAACGGCGTGGGTCACATTATTGTTGACAATATCAGCGAGCTTCACCGTCTTGAAGCAATTGCAAAGGAAACCGGAACAAAGCCTCATATCATGTTTCGTATCAAGCCGGGCATCGACGCTCATACCCATGATTTCGTTAAAACAGGTCAGATTGACAGCAAGTTTGGCTTTGCTCTTGAAACAGGCGAGGCTTTTGAAGCTGTAAAAGAAGCTGTATCCTGCGAAAATGTAAATCTTGCAGGACTTCACTGCCATATCGGATCCCAGATTTTCGATATTGCTCCCTTTGAGGAAGCTGCACGGGTTATGCTCGGACTTATTGCTAAGATCAAGAATGAGCTTAACTATGAAATCAAGGAGCTTAACCTCGGCGGCGGCTTTGGTATCAAATATCTCAATGAGCATGATCCTGTGCCGTTTGAAAATTATCTGGAGAGAGTTTCAAAGGTCGTAAAGTCTGAGTGTGCCGAGCTTGGCATTGCTCACCCGTTCATCCTCATTGAACCGGGACGTTCGATCGCAGCTCCTGCGGGAATTACTCTCTACACAGTCGGAGCACGCAAGGAAATTCCTAATATCAGAACCTATGTTTCTGTTGACGGAGGAATGTGCGATAATCCAAGATATGCGCTCTATAAGTCTGAATATGAGGCGATAGTAGCAAACAAGGCAGATGAGGAGCGTTCCGAAAAGGTTACGATCGCAGGAAAATGCTGCGAAAGCGGAGATCTTATCGGCGAAAATATGCCTCTTCAGCATGCAGAATCCGGAGATATCATTGCAGTATGTGCAACCGGAGCTTACAATTACTCAATGTCCTCGAATTACAATAGAATCCCCAAGCCGGCTGTTGTTTTTGTAAACGAAGGAGAATCAAGAATTGCCGTAAAAAGAGAAACTCTTGATGATATAATCCGCAACGATATGTAATGGAAATCAATCCCTCATACTCTGTTTTGAGGGATTTTTCTGTACAAATGCAGATAAATTCCGTATGTTTTGCATTTTACTTTGTTTATTTCTTGACAAACGGTATGGTTTTGTTGTAAAATTAGAATAGTATTTATTGAAAGGAATGATTTCAATGGGTTTAACACTTACAGAAAAAATCCTGAAAGCTCACCTCGTAGACGGTGAAATGGTAAAGGGTCAGGAAATCGGTATCAGAATCGACCAGACTCTTACACAGGATGCGACAGGTACTATGGCTTATCTCGAATTTGAGGCAATGGGAGTTCCTCGTGTAAAGACAGAGCGCTCGGTTGCTTACATAGACCATAACACACTCCAGAGCGGCTTTGAGAACGCTGACGACCACAGATTCATCGGAAGCGTTGCAAAGAAGCATGGTATCTATTTCTCACGTCCCGGAAACGGAATCTGTCATCAGGTTCATCTTGAGAGATTCGGTATTCCCGGAAAGACTCTTATCGGCTCGGACAGCCATACTCCCACAGGCGGCGGTATCGGTATGATCGCTATCGGCGCAGGCGGACTCGACGTTGCAGTTGCAATGGGCGGCGGCGCATACTATATCACTTGTCCCAAGGTTGTAAAGGTAAACCTCACAGGCAAGCTCCAGCCGTGGGTTGCAGCTAAGGACGTTATTCTTGAGGTTCTCAAGAGAATGTCTGTAAAGGGCGGCGTAGGAAAGGTTATCGAGTACTGCGGCGAGGGCGTTAAGACTCTCTCTGTTCCTGAGCGTGCTACCATCACAAACATGGGCGCAGAGCTTGGTGCTACAACTTCAATCTTCCCGTCAGATGAGATTACAAAGCAGTTCCTCAAGGCTCAGTGCCGTGAAGAGGTATGGACTCCTCTTGCTGCTGACGAGGACGCTGTATATGACGAAGAGATCAACATCAACCTCAGCGAGCTTGTACCGCTTGCAGCATGTCCTCATTCTCCTGACAACGTAAAGAGCGTTGCAGAGATCGGCAAGCTCAAAATCGACCAGGTTTGCATTGGTTCATGTACAAACTCTTCACTTCTCGATATGCTCAAGGTTGCACACATCCTCAAGGGCAAGACTGTTCACCCTGATGTGTCACTTTCAATTGCTCCCGGTTCAAAGCAGGTTCTCAATATGCTTGCTCAGAACGGCGCACTTTCCGACCTTATCGAAGCAGGTGCAAGAATTCTCGAGAGCGCATGCGGACCTTGCATCGGTATGGGTCAGTCACCTAACTCAAAGGGTATCTCACTCAGAACCTTCAACAGAAACTTCGAGGGACGTTCCGGAACAAAGGATGGACAGATCTACCTTGTATCTCCTGAAATGGCAGCAGCTTCTGCTCTCACAGGCGTTCTTACAGACCCCAGAGAGCTTGGCGAAATGCCTGAGTTCAAGCTTCCCGAGGTATTCGCAATCAACGACAATATGGTTGTTCCTCCGGTTGCTGAGGCTGATATGGACAGCATAGAGATTCTCAGAGGACCCAACATCAAGCCTTTCCCGGAGACAGCTCCGCTTCTCGAGACAATTGACGCTCCTTGCTCACTCAAGGTAGGCGATAACATCACTACAGACCACATTATGCCCGCTGGAGCTAAGATTCTTCCGCTCCGTTCAAATATTCCCGCTATTTCCCAGCACTGCTTCGCTGTATGCGACGAAGCATTCCCGACAAGAGCTAAGGAGCTTGGAAAGAGCATTATCGTCGGCGGCTCCAACTACGGACAGGGCTCATCAAGAGAGCACGCTGCACTTGCTCCTCTCTATCTCGGAGTCAAGGCAGTTCTCGTTAAGTCATTTGCCCGTATCCACAGAGCTAACCTCATCAACGCAGGTATTCTTCCGCTTACATTTGTAAATGAAGCTGACTACGACAACATTGCTCAGGGAGACGAGCTTGTACTCGCTGATGTGAGAAAGGCTGTAGAGGAAGGCAAGTCTGAGCTTACGATCGTAAACAAGACAAACGGCAAGGAAATTCCTGTACTCTGTGAGCTTTCCGGACGTACTAAGGATATCATGCTCGCAGGCGGTCTCCTTGATTATACAAGAGAGTCTATGAAGTAAAATGATGTGCTGACCGGACGGAGCAATTCGTACTGACAGCATTGGAGGATGCTTGTATGGGAATTTTTTCAAGGCTCTTTAATGCCAGACCGACAACCGAAAAGTCTGATCAGGATTTATCATACATTGCAGAAATAACCAAGCTTATCTCCGACGATGATACTGAGGTTATGAATAAAATCGCTTTATGCATTGACGATATATCCAATTATGCTGAACTAAATTCCGGCAAATATAAGGAAAGAGGTATTGATATTAATAATTGTGATAATGATACGCTCGGCTGGATCTGCATGATTGATAAGCTTGAAGAAAATGGTTATCTTTTCAGCGTTGATCATAACTGCGAAGCCGTGGACCTGCTTTGGGCATTAAGTCAGATCAAGACCTACGACCTCATAAAAGATGCAGTATCAGAGCTTGAGCTTGATAAGAGCAAAGACATAGAAGCATGGGCTGAAGAAATAAATCTGGCTATAAGTGGTGCGCTTGTTTGCATGATTGATATTGACAGCGACAGCTATGAGCTTATTATAGTCAGCCATGATGTCTATGATAAAATATCCGTTATCGCTCAGAACAAAGGACATTCAATAGAAGTTTTTTAAGGAGGAAATACCAATGGCAAAAATTCAGATGAAAACACCGCTTGTCGAGATGGACGGCGACGAGATGACCAGAATTCTCTGGAAGTGGATCAAGGAGATTCTTCTCGAACCTTACGTTGATCTTAATACAGAGTACTATGACCTCGGACTTGATTCAAGAGAAAAGACAAAGGATCAGATTACAATTGATTCTGCTGAAGCTACAAAGAAGTACGGAGTTGCTGTAAAATGTGCAACTATCACTCCAAACGCAGCAAGAATGCCCGAGTACAACCTCACTCAGATGTGGAAGTCGCCTAACGGTACTATCCGTGCTGCTCTCGACGGAACTGTTTTCCGTACACCTATCATTGTTAAGGGAGTTGAGCCATATATCCCTACATGGACAAAGCCTATCACAATCGCACGTCATGCTTACGGCGATGTTTACAAAAATACTGAGCTTAAAGTAGAGCAGGGAAGCAAGGCTGAGCTTGTTGTTACAGATAAGGATGGCAACGAGACAAGAGAGCTTATCCATAGCTTCTCAAAGTGCGACGGAATCATCCAGGGACTTCATAACCTCGATGACAGTATCGCAGGCTTTGCAAGAGCTTGCCTCAACTACGGTCTTGACCTGAAGCAGGATGTATGGTTTGCTACAAAGGATACAATTTCCAAGAAGTACGACCACCGCTTCAAGGATATTTTCCAGGAAATATATGACAACGAGTATAAGGAGAAGTACGAAGCAGCAGGTATCGAGTACTTCTACACACTCATAGACGACGCTGTAGCAAGAGTAATCCGTTCAAACGGCGGATATATCTGGGCTTGCAAGAACTATGACGGCGACGTTATGTCCGACATGGTTTCAACTGCATACGGAAGCCTTGCGATGATGACCTCAGTTCTCGTTTCTCCCGACGGAATCTACGAATATGAAGCTGCACACGGAACAGTTCAGCGTCATTACTATAAGTATCTCAAGGGCGAGGAGACATCTACAAACTCAGTAGCAACTATCTTCGCATGGAGCGGCGCTCTCCGCAAGAGAGGCGAGCTTGACGGAACTCCTGAACTCTGTAAATTTGCTGATAAGCTGGAAAGAGCTACTCTCCAGACAATCGAGGAGGGTGTAATGACAGGAGACCTCTACCTTATCTCAAAGCTGGAGAACAAGAAAAAGGTTGACTCAAAGACTTTCCTTGAGGAAATCAATTCAAGACTTGTAGAATTAATGAAGTAATATCACAGATATTATATAAAGAAAGGCATAAAGACAATGTCGAAAAATGCAATTTCCAATTCTGTTATCAGGCGTCTGCCGAGATATTACAGATTTTTGGGTGAACTCGAAAAAAAGGGATGTGTGCGTATTTCTTCAAGAGAGCTGTCCGAAAAAATGGGGCTTACAGCTTCTCAGATCCGTCAGGATCTGAACTGCTTTGGTGGCTTCGGACAGCAGGGATATGGCTACAACGTTAAAGAGCTTCGCGGAGTGATCGGCAATATACTTGGTGTTAAGATGAACACCCCGACAATACTGCTGGGTGCAGGAAACCTCGGAAAAGCTATTGCGACCATTGATTTTTGCAAGAGGGGCTTTAATCTCATAGGCATATTTGATGTAAATCCCGAGCTTACCGGAAAAACAATAGGAAATCTTGAAATCAGAAATACAACTGAGCTTGAAAGCTTCTGTGAAGAATACAAGCCGATCGCAGCAGTTCTGTGCATACCAAAAGCGTCTGCACCTGAAACTGCGGAGCGTCTGATTTCTTACGGAATTCGTGCATTCTGGAATTTCAGTCACTATGATTTGAGTATCACGCACAACAACGTGATAGTTGAAAATGTACATCTCGGAGACAGTCTGCTTACTTTGTCCTATGGTCTGAACTCATTGGAATACGATTCAGAGGAATGATTTTATTTTAACAAGGCAATAAACATGCCTTGTTTTTTCTTCTGGAAGTATGTGAAAAAAATATCAAACATTGAGAATGCTATATATAATCAAGAATATACCCATTCCGAATGTGCATGTTAGTGACGCATCTGATAGAACAGTCAGTCAGGCTTATTATCATCAGGTTTATATCAAAAGTGCGAGAGCATGTAATTTTCCATACTGCTCTGTAATCCTTAAATAAACTGTGCCTGTTCAACAAAAGCTGCAGTTAAAAGTCACTAACATTGTTAATTATATATCAATATCGGAATAGCGATATTCTGAATGTGCATTTGAAATTTTTGCGCTTTACTGGTATACTTATAAGTATATAAATATAGTAATGTCGGATATTGTGTACACCTGACGTTTATGGTCAGATTCGCATCCGAAATTCAAAACAGTTTTTTAGGAGAGGATATCATAATGGAGTATCGTATCGAACATGACTCAATGGGAGAGGTTAAGGTTCCTGCTGATAAGTACTGGGCAGCTCAGACTGAGCGCAGTCACGAGAATTTTCTCATCGGCGTCGGAATCGAAACTATGCCGAGAGAAATTACTCATGCTTTCGGAATTCTCAAGAAAGCTGCCGCTATTGCCAATAACGCTGTTAAGCCGGAAAAAATGACAGCTGAAAAGCTTGCTGCTATTTCACAGGCTTGCGACGAGGTTATCAGCGGAGCACTCAACGATCATTTCCCGCTTGTTGTCTGGCAGACAGGCAGCGGTACGCAGTCGAACATGAATGCGAACGAGGTCATCGCCAACAGAGGAAATGAAATCACAGGTGCTAAGCTTCTTCACCCCAACGACGATATCAATATGAGCCAGTCTTCTAACGATACGTTCCCCACAGCAATGCACATTGCTGCTGTTATCGCTATTGAAGATAAGCTTATCCCTGCAGTTGACACTCTTATTGAAACATTCAAGAGACTTGAAGAGGAGAATGAAGGCATCGTAAAGAGCGGAAGAACTCACTTACAGGATGCAACTCCGATCAAGTTCTCTCAGGAAATCAGCGGCTGGCGTTCATCCCTCGAAAAGGACAGAAAGATGATTCTTTCATCCTGCGAGGAGCTTAAAGAACTCGCTCTCGGCGGCACAGCTGTAGGAACAGGTCTTAATGCTCCTGCCGGATTCGCTGAAAAGGCTGCTGAAGCTATCAGCGAAATTTCAGGAAAGCAGTTTATCACTGCTCCGAACAAATTCCACGCCCTCACTTCCAAGGACGAACTCGTGTTTGCTCATGGCGCCCTCAAGGCTCTTGCAGCAGATATGATGAAGATCGCCAACGATGTTCGCTGGCTTGCTTCAGGTCCCCGTGACGGTCTCGGAGAAATCTTCATTCCGGAAAATGAACCCGGTTCTTCAATAATGCCCGGTAAGGTCAACCCCACTCAGTGCGAGGCTGTTACCATGGTAGCCGTACAGGTTATGGGTAACGACGTTGCTGTGGGTATGGCTGCTTCACAGGGTAATTTTGAACTCAACGTGTTCATGCCGGTATGTGCATACAACTTCCTTCAGTCAGCAAGACTTCTTGCAGAATCAATTACTTCATTCAACAAGAACTGTGCAGTTGGTATCAAGGCAAACAAGGAAAAAATGCATCACAATCTTCACAACTCGCTTATGCTGGTTACAGCTCTCAACCCGTACATTGGTTACGAGAACGCTGCTAAAACAGCTAAAAAAGCGTATAAGGACAATATCTCGCTTAAAGAAGCTTGCGTAGAGCTTGGCTTCCTTACAGCTGAGAAGTTCGACGAGGTTTTCCACCCCGAGGAAATGGCATAAAAAATTCAGAAAGGAAACCGTGCTATGACTTTCAGTTACTATCCGGGCTGTACGCTCAAAACAAAGGCTAAGGATCTTGATAAATACGCAAGAGCCTCAGCTGAAGTGCTTGGCATTACTCTTGAGGAACCGGCTGAATGGCAGTGCTGCGGAGGAGCTTATACAACTGCTGCCGACGAAATCGCTACAAAGCTTTCGTCGGTAAGAGCTCTCAACAGCGCAAAGGAACTCGACAGAGCTCTTGTAACAGTCTGTTCCGCTTGTCACAATGTTATCAAGCAGACAAACTATGATATCACAAACAATGCTGATATGGCAATGAAGGTAAACAATTACCTCAAGCTTGACCAGCCCTATAACGGTGAAACTACCGTTTATCACTATCTCGAAATGCTTCGTGATGTTGTTGGCTTTGACAAGCTTGCAGAAAAGGTTGTTAACCCTCTCAAGGGCAAAAAAATTGCTGCTTACTACGGATGTCTTCTCCTCAGACCCAGCAAGGCTCTTGCTATGGACGACCCTGAGAATCCGACAATTATGGAGGATTTCATCAGAGCTATCGGCGCTGAGCCTGTTATCTATTCTCAGAGAAACGAGTGCTGCGGCGGCTATATCACTATGGAGGACAAGGCTCAGGCTGCAAAGAGAAGCAGCACTGTAATGAACTGTGCACAGGAAAATGGTGCTGATATGGTTATTACTGCCTGTCCGCTCTGTCTCTATAATCTCAAGAAGAATTCAGACTCCGAGCTGCCGGTCGTTTACTTCACTGAGCTTCTCGCAGAGGCTCTCGGCATTAAAGAACAGGAGGAAATCTAATGAATAATAATTTAAAGGAACAGGTTCTCCGTTCAAGCCAGGTAAACGTGCTCAAATGTATGCGCTGCGGAAAATGTTCGGGAACATGTCCGTCATACGATGAGATGGAATATCATCCGCATCAGTTTGTATACATGGTAGAAAAAGGCGACATCGAAAAGCTTATGAATTCAAAGTCAATTTATAAGTGTCTTACATGCTTTGCATGCGTGGACAGATGTCCCAGAAGCGTTCAGCCTGCAAAGGTTGTTGAGGCTGTTCGTCTTGCTGCAATCCGTCAGCAGGGCAATAATCACCTCATTCCCGACCAGATTCCGTCAATGCTTGATGAAGATCTTCCTCAGCAGGCAATTGTTACGGCATTCAGAAAATATACTAAGTAAGGAGGAGAAAACATGCAGAGAATAGGAGTATTTGTCTGTCATTGCGGTACAAATATCGCAGGAACGGTTGATGTCAAGGCTGTTGCCGAGGCATTGCAGAATGAGCCGGGAGTAGTTATCTCTAAGGAATACCAGTATATGTGTTCTGAAGCTGGTCAGAACCTCGTTAAGGACGCTATCAAGGAATACAATCTCTCAGGAGTTGTTATCTGCTCATGCTCACCCAGAATGCATGAGAATACATTCAGAAAGGCAGCTGCGGCTGCAGGACTCAACCCTTATCTCGTTGAAATTGCAAATATCCGAGAGCAGTGCTCATGGATTCATAAGGATAAGATCGAGGGTACAGAAAAGGCTATCATCCTCGGAAGAGCCGCTATCGCTAAGGTACATCTCAATGCACCTCTCGTAGCAGGTGAAAGCCCTGTTATCAAGAGAGCACTCGTAATCGGCGGCGGTATCGCAGGTATCCAGACTGCGCTTGATATTGCTGACGCTGGCTTTGAGGTTGATATCGTTGAGAAGGAGCCTACGATCGGCGGTAAGATGACTCAGATCGATAAGACCTTCCCGACGCTCGACTGTGCGGCTTGTATCCTCACACCTAAGATGGTTGAGTGCGCTCAGAATGAGAAAATACATATCTACTCATACAGCGAAGTAAGCGACGTAAAGGGCTTCGTAGGCAACTTCAATGTTACAATCAAGAAAAAGGCTCGTTTTGTTGATGAAACAAAGTGTACAGGCTGCGGTCTCTGTACAGAAAAATGTCCGATGAAGAAGGTTCCCAACCTCTTCAACCTCGGTATGGATAACAGAAGAGCTATCTATATTCCGTTTGCTCAGGCAGTTCCAAAGGTTGCTACAATCGACGCTGACTACTGTAACATGCTCAAGAACGGCAAGTGCGGTGTCTGCGCTAAGGTTTGCTCAGCAGGAGCTATCAACTACGAGCAGAAGGATGAGTTTGTTGAGCAGCAGTACGGTGCAATCGTAGTTGCAACAGGCTATAATCCGATCAAGCTCGATAAGTATGACGAGTACGCTTACTCACAGAGCAAGGACGTTGTTACTTCTCTTGAATTCGAGCGTCTTACAAACGCAGCAGGTCCTACAAGCGGAACACTTCTCCGTCCCTCAGACGGTAAGCATCCTCACACAATCGTATTCATTCAGTGTGTGGGTTCAAGATGTGACGACGCTAAGGGTAAGGGCTACTGTTCAAAGATTTGCTGTATGTATACAGCTAAGCACGCTATGCTCGTTCGTGAAAAATATCCGGACACAGACGTTTATGTATTCTACATCGACGTAAGAACTCCCGGAAAGAACTTCGACGAGTTC
>JAFTPG010000100.1 GCA_017463375.1 Ruminococcus sp.
AAGGGTAAGGGCTACTGTTCAAAGATTTGCTGTATGTATACAGCTAAGCACGCTATGCTCGTTCGTGAAAAATATCCGGACACAGACGTTTATGTATTCTACATCGACGTAAGAACTCCCGGAAAGAACTTCGACGAGTTCTACCGCAGAGCCGTTGAACAGTACGGAGTTCACTACATCAAGGGCATGGTCGGCAAGGTAACTCCCAAGGCTGACGGAACTCTTGACGTTCAGGCGTCCGACCTCATTTCCAATGAGCAGCTTCACATCGACGCTGATCTCGTTGTTCTCGCAGCTGCAATCGAGCCTGACAAGACAGCTCGTCCGCTCGCAACAATGCTTACAGCAAGCATGGATACAAATGACTTCTTCACAGAGGCTCACGCAAAGCTTCGTCCTGTAGAAAGCCCGACAGCAGGTATCTTCCTCTCAGGCGCTTGTCAGGGACCCAAGGATATCCCCGAGACAGTTTCTCAGGCAGGAGCAGCAGCTTCCAAGGTTATCGGACTTCTCACAAAGAACACCCTCACATGCAATCCCTGCGTTGCTCATTCCGACGAGCTTATGTGTAACGGATGCTCATCATGTGAAAAGGTTTGTCCTTATGGTGCTATTACTTATCTCGATAAGGAATTCAGAATGCCCGACAGAACCACTAAGGTTCGCCGTGTAGCAAGCGTAAATCCTGCCGTATGTCAGGGCTGCGGAGCTTGTACGGTAGCTTGTCCGTCAGGCGCAATGGATCTGAACGGATTCTCTAACAGACAAATTATGGCGGAGGTAGACGCGATATGCAAGTAAATGAAAATAAAGATTTTGAGCCTGTAATTGTTGCGTTCTGCTGCAACTGGTGTTCGTATGCAGGTGCGGACCTTTCAGGTACAAATCGTCTTAATTATCCTGCAAACGTAAAAATTATCAGAGTTCCCTGTTCATGCCGTGTAAACCCGATGTTCATTCTCAGAGCTTTCCAGAAGGGCGCTGACGGTGTAATTCTCTGCGGCTGCCATCCCGGTGACTGCCATTATACATCAGGTAACTATTATGCACGCCGCCGTATGACTCTTCTCTTCAGCATGCTGGACTTCCTCGGTATCGAGAGAGACCGTACAAGAGTAGAGTGGGTTTCTGCTGCAGAGGGCGCAAAATTCGCAGCAACAATGAATGAGTTCGTCGAGTCAGTTAAGAAGCTCGGTCCGAACAGGAGATTGGAGGATCTGAGATGCAGAAAGCAATAATTGAAAGAGCAAAGCAGCTTCTTGCAGACGGTACAGTTACTCGTGTTATCGGCTGGAAGAAAGGCGACTTTGCCTATGACTCCACACCTGCTGTATTCAATAGCGCAGAGGAGCTCGACAAGGATTTTATCTTTGATGATTTTACAGCTTCAAACGTTTCCAAGTATCTCATCAAGGAATCTCAGAAAGAGGGCAAGGTTCTCGTATTCCTCAAGCCCTGCGATACATACAGCTTCAACCAGCTTGTCAAGGAGCATCGTATCAACAGAGAGAATGTTTACATTGTCGGTATCGAGTGCTACGGCAAGCTTGATATAGAAAAGATCAGAGCTAAGGGAATTTCCGGTATCCAGAGTGTCACAAATAACGATGGAACTCTTACAATTGAGACTCTTTACGGCACAGAGACAATGCCTGCATATGAAGTAATGGCAGAGCGCTGCCTCTCATGCAAGAGCAAAAAGTATGTTGCATATGACGAGCTTATCGGCGATGACGGTGAGGTTATGGATTCAAACCGTTTTGATATGGTTGCTCAGCTCGAGGCTATGTCCTCTGAGGAGAGATACAACTTCTGGAGAGAGCAGCTTTCCAAGTGTATCAGATGTAATGCATGCCGTAACGTATGCCCTGCTTGTTCATGCGAGAGATGCGTGTTCGATAACGATAATTCGGGCATTGCTAATAAGGCTCCTGCTGACAGCTTTGAGGAGAATATGTTCCACATCATCCGTGCATTCCACGTTGCAGGAAGATGTACAGACTGCGGCGAATGCTCAAGAGTCTGTCCTCAGAGCATTCCGCTTCACCTGCTTAACCGTAAGTTCATCAAGGACATCAACGAGCTTTATGGTGAGTATCAGGCTGGTGCAGACACTGATTCAAGAGCTCCGCTCACAAACTATACACAGGGCGACTGCGAGCCGTCTGTAGTTCACGAAAGGGGAGTGGAATAATATGCTGAAGATCGCTATTGAAAAAATTGACGAGCTGTTTGCGCTCGTTGCACAGAATCAGGCTCTTTACATTCCCTCCGATAATAAGGACGGTGCAGCTGAATATACAAGATGGAGCGAGGGCGTAAAGTACAGCAATGCGCTCAATACACTCCGCAGCGCAAAGGATTTCTTCTTCCCTCAGACTGAGGATCTCGTAGACTTCAAAATGAGCGGAAAGAATATCGAAATTATCGACATCCGTAAGGAAACTGAGGATTTCGTGATTTTCGGTGTCCGTGCCTGCGACGCAAAAAGCTTCTTCATCCTTGATAATGTTTATCTTTCTGAGCCTGTTGACTCTTATTATAAGAACCGCCGTGAGCATGCGACTGTTATTACAATGGCATGCAGCAAGCCCTCTGAAACCTGTTTCTGTTCCGCATTCGGAATCGACGCAACTCAGCCGGGCGGCGATGTAGAGTGTGCAAGCGACGGAACAAGCTTCTTCTTTGAAGCTAAAACTGAAAAGGGCAAGGCTTTCATTGACTCAGTTTCTTCACTCCTTTCAGACGGAGATACTGCTGAGCTTGATAACGCAAAGGCTAAGACCAAGGAAATTCTTGCTAAGCTTCCTTTGGCTGAGCTTTCTACAGAATCCTTCGGCGCTGACAAGCTCACTGAGCTGTTCAACTCCGATAAGTGGGCAGGACTTTCCGAGAGCTGTCTCGCATGCGGTACATGTACTTTCGTTTGCCCTACCTGCCAGTGCTACGACATCAAGGATTTCGACACAGGACACGGTATCAAGCGTTATCGCTGCTGGGATTCATGTATGTATTCCGATTTTACAAAGATGGCACACGGAAACCCCAGACTTACTCAGCTTGAAAGATTCCGTCAGCGCTTCATGCACAAGCTCGTTTACTATCCGGCAAACTATGACGGTGTATTCGGCTGCGTAGGCTGCGGAAGATGTCTTGCAAAATGCCCGATATCTATGAATATCGTCAAGGTTATGAAAGCATTGGAGGTTAAGTAATGAATAACGATACATTAATTCCGCATCTCGGTGTTGTTACCGATATTCGTATTGACACACCCGATGTAAAGACATTCAGAGTTGTATCTCCCGAGGGCGGCAAGGTTTTCGAGCACATGCCCGGACAGTGTGCAATGCTTTCGATTCCCGGTGTAGGCGAGGCTATGTTCTCCATTACTTCTTCACCGACAAACAAGGAATTTATGGAGTTCAGCATCAAGAAGTGCGGCTGCCTTACATCATGGCTTCACATGATGGAGGTAGGTCAGCAGGTAACGATCAGAGGACCTTACGGAAATGCGTTCCCTGTTGAGACTGAGCTCAAGGGCAAGGATCTTCTCTTCATTGCCGGCGGTATCGGTCTTGCTCCGCTTCGTTCGGTAATCAACTATGTTCGTGATAACAGAGCAAATTACGGTTCTGTACAGATCGTTTATGGTTCACGTTCAAAGGATGATCTGGTAGATTACCAGGAAATCATCAACGAATGGATGAACGATGACGGAATCGAGGTAAATCTGACAATCGATAATCCGCAGGAGGGCTGGGACGGACATGTAGGCTTCGTTCCTAACTATGTCAAGGAGCTTGAGCCTTCGACAAGCAAGACTGTTCTTATCTGCGGCCCCCCGATCATGATTAAGTTTACTCTTGCAGGTCTTAAAGAAATCGGCTTCCAGGAGACTCAGGTTTACACAACAATGGAGCTTCGTATGAAGTGCGGCGTTGGTAAGTGCGGACGCTGCAATATCGGTGACAAGTATGTCTGCAAGCACGGACCCGTCTTCCGTTTTGATCAGCTCAACGAGCTTCCGAACGAATATTAAAAAGGAGCATTATCATGGAAAAAATGGTTAATATATACCTGTTCGGCAAGAAGTATGAAGTGCCTGCAGGTCTTACAATTATGACTGCTATGGAATATGCTGGTTATCAGCTTCTCCGTGGCTGCGGCTGCCGTAACGGATTCTGCGGCGCATGCGCTACAATTTACAGAATCAAGGATAAGCAGGAGCTTCACGCTTGTCTCGCATGTCAGACAGAGGTTGAGGAAGGCATGTACGTTGCTACACTTCCTTTCTTCCCGCTTGTTAAGCAGGTTTACAACATTGAGGAAATCAAGCCTACAGAGCAGATCATGATGCAGCTTTATCCTGAGATTTACAGCTGTATCGGCTGTAATGCATGTACAAAGGCTTGTACACAGGAGCTCAGCGTAATGCAGTATATCGCTCACGCTCAGAGAGGCGAGTACGAGGCTTGTGCAGAGCTTTCATTCGACTGCGTAATGTGCGGAGTATGTTCTTCACGCTGTCCTGCTGGAATTTCACATCCTCAGGTTGCTATGCTTGCAAGACGTCTTAACGGTAAGTACATTGCTCCCGAGTGCGGTCATCTCGCTGATAGAGTTCAGGAGATCAACGAGGGTACATATACATCACTCATCGAAGACCTCATGCAGAAGCCGATTGCAGAGCTTAAGGAGCTCTACAACACTCGTGAAATCGAGAAGTAAGGGAGGGTAATACGATGTATAAAATTGACAGATATAATGAACTTGCAAAAGTTGTTGCTGAGAAGAGAGCTGAAAATGCAGCACTCGAGCCAAGAAGAATGACTGCTGAGGAAAAGGAAACTCTCCTTGCTACATTCCACCCTGACTATAAGGAGGGCGAGTTTACAGTTCTTTCCGCTGGTGAAAATAAGGGCGAAAAGGTGCCTACACAGCTCGCTGAGCTTCTCCAGGCACACAGCAGAATCAATCCCGACGAGATTGATCTTTCAAATCCCGATTATGATACAGACGTTCTCATCATCGGCGGCGGCGGTGCTGGCGCATCTGCTGCTATTGAGGCTGATGAAGCAGGCGTTAAGGCTATGATCGTTACAAAGCTCCGTATCGGCGACGCTAATACAATGATGGCTGAGGGCGGAATTCAGGCTGCTGACAAGCCCAACGATTCACCTGCAATTCACTATCTCGACGCTTTCGGCGGCGGACACTTTGCTGCTAAGCCTGAGCTTCTCGAGAAACTTGTTACTAAGGCTCCCGAGGCTATTCTCTGGCTCAACAAGCTTGGAGTAGAGTTCGATAAGGACGCTGACGGTACAATGGTTACAACTCACGGCGGCGGTACTTCCAGAAAGAGAATGCACGCTGCTAAGGACTATTCAGGTGCTGAGATCATGAGAACTCTCCGTGATGAGGTTCTCAACAGAGGTATTCCCGTAATCGACTTCACAGCTGCTGTTGAGATTATCCTCGACAAGGACGGCAAGGCTGCTGGTGCAGTTCTCATGAACATGGAGACAAAGGAGCTTCTCGTTGCAAGAGCTAAGACAGTTGTTATCGCTACAGGCGGTGCAGGACGTCTCCACTATCAGGGATTCCCGACCTCAAACCACTACGGTGCAACAGCTGACGGACTTGTTCTCGGTTACCGTGTAGGAGCTAAGCTTCTCTATGCTGATACTCTCCAGTATCATCCGACAGGTACAGCTTATCCTGAGCAGATTTTCGGTGCTCTCGTAACTGAAAAGGTTCGTTCACTTGGCGCTAAGCTCATCAACATCAACGGTGAGGCATTCATGCATCCCCTTGAGACTCGTGACGTAACAGCTGCTTCAATCATCCGTGAGTGCTCCGAAAGAGGCAACGGTATCGAAACTGAGCAGGGAATCGGTGTATGGCTTGATACTCCTATGATCGAATATAAGAACGGTGAGGGTACTATCGAAAAGAGAATCCCTGCTATGATGAGAATGTTCGGCAAGTACGGCATTGATATCCGTAAGGAGCCTATCCTTGTTTACCCGACACTCCACTACCAGAACGGCGGTCTCGACATCTCTGCTGACGGTATGACAGGCGTTGAGAATCTCTTTGCTGCTGGTGAGGTAGTAGGCGGTATCCACGGAAGAAACAGACTTATGGGTAACTCACTTCTTGATGTTATTGTATTCGGCAGAAACGCAGGTATCTATGCTGCTGCCAAGGCTAAGGAAACAGCTCAGCCTGAGGGTCTGACACTCGAGCACATTAAAAAGTTCGACGCAGAGCTTAACGAAGCAGGTATCGAGACAGAGACAGTTTCACCTAAGCTTCTCCCGAATTACGCAAGAAAGGCTTAATCGGCTTTTATCCAAAAGTAACTATGAGAAAGCAGAAGCATTCTTTCTGCTTTCTTGTGGTGCTTTAATGTAAACACATTTATGTTCCGATTGGAACAAATTGACAATTAAATATTATAGGAAAGATAGAGGGAATTAAGAGATGAATTTATTTGACGGAGTTATTTCCATACAGTCAATATCTTATCTTATGTTCACAGTTTTTGCAATTGCGGTAGTAGGTTACCTGCTTGGCAGAATCACAATCAAGGGTGTTTCTCTCGGCGATGCCGGAGTATTCATTATAGCTCTTCTTTATGGTGCATTCTTCTACAGCAACCTTGAAGGCGGTCTTGCTATTACGCAGAATGAAACAACTGTTACATTTGCCAAAGAGGCTTTGAAGCTCGTTGAAAATATGGGTCTGATCTTATTTGTTACATCAGTCGGATTTATCGCAGGTCCTAATTTCTTCGGAAACTTCAAAAAGAACTTTAAATCATATGTTCTTCTTGCACTTGTAGTAATCATCATGGGCGGTCTTTCATGCGCAGCATGCATCTTTATTGACAAGCAGGTTTCCGGTGATTCATACGAAAGCATCACAGCAATGCTTGTAGGACTTCTTTCAGGTTCTCTTACAAGTACTCCTGCATTCTCAGCAGCAAAGGGCACTGTAGATCCGGCACTTGAGGATCTCGTTTCAGTAGGTCACGGAATCGCATACCTCTTCGGAGTAGTTGGAGTTGTTCTCTTTGTACAGATCGTTCCTAAGATCATGAAGGCTGATATGGCTGTAGAACGTGAAAAGCTCATGACAGCTGACGCTGGTACTTCAAAGAAGAAGGTTTATAACGGTAAGCTCATCGAAATTGATGAATTCGGATTTATGCCTTTCTCTTTAGCTGCAATAGCAGGTATCTTTGTAGGTTCAATCAAGTTCGGCAACTTCTCACTCACAACAACAGGCGGCTGTCTGCTTGTATCACTTGTTCTTGGACATTTTGCCCGTATCGGCAAGATTTCGGTTATGCCCAAGGAGAGAACACTTAAAGTTTTCAGAGAGCTTGGACTTATGCTCTTCTTGATTGGTGCCGGTGTTCCCGGCGGCGCAAGCTTTGTTGAGCACTTCAAGCCTGTTTACTTCCTGTACGGAGTAATCATGACAATCATTCCTATGATTGTTGGTTTCTTCTTTGCGAAGTATGTTCTCAAGCTCAGCCTCCTCAACAATCTTGGTTCAATTACAGGCGGTATGACTTCCACACCAGCGCTTGGAACCTTGATTAATACAGCTGGCACAGAAAATGTTGCTTCTGCTTATGCTGCAACATATCCTGTAGCACTTATTGCTGTAGTACTTGTTTCACAGTTACTGATTATCATGTTCTAGAAGCTCTGAAATCAATATAAGCTGCACAGCGGTTAAGCTGTGCAGCTTTTACTTTTACCAAATATAATGGGATAGTTTTGATAAACTATCCCATTATTATTTTATATATTTTTTTTAAGGTTTAATATCTCCTGAGGAGTAAATATATATTTCTTATCGCAGAAATGACAGCAAACGGTTGTATCTTTTCCTTCAGCAGCAATATCTGAAAGCTCTTTTTCGCCCAGGCTAATCAGAATCTTCTCTGTACGTTCACGGCTGCAATCGCACTTGTATCCGACTTCTGCCGTATCCAGCGGTTCAGGATCAAGCCCGTCAAGCAGCTTCAGAGCGATCTCCTCAGGAGTTATTCCGTCGGCAAAAAGCTTTGATATTGGAGGAAGTCCAGCGAGGTTCTTTTCGATAACATCAATGCATTTTTCATCAGCGAAGGGGAGAAGCTGAACCAGAAAGCCTCCTGCTGATTTCACAGAGAGGTCAGGATTAATCAGAACTCCGAGACTGCAAACAGTAGGAATCTGCTCGCTGGTTGCGTAGTAGTTGGCGATATCCTCGGCAATTTCTCCTGAAACAAGCGGAATAACACCTACATACGGCTCCTTGAGACCCAAATCCTTGATAACGGACAGATTTCCGTTTCTTCCTACTGCACCTGCTACATCTAGCTTACCCCTGTCATTAAGGGGAATCTCAACGATCGGATTAGTTACGCAGCTCTTAACATTTCCTCTGCTGTCAGCTACAGCAACAAGCTGTCCTGTCGGACCGTCCGCATCAATACGAAGAGTTATGCTGTCGTTCTCGCCTTTAAGCATATATCCCATCAATGAAGCTGCAATAGATAATCTGCCGAGACCGGCAGTAACGACCGCCGAAGGCTTGTGAATTTTTTCAATTTCAGAAACAATATCCTTTGCATCAAGCACAGCTGCAAAAGCAGAGCCGTCAGCGGTAATTGCTCTATATAAATTTTTCATAAAATTACCTCCTATTTTACCTTTCGTGCAACATAAACTATGCGCTGAGTATTATCCTCAGGCGGATCAAAGGTATCATCGCCATAGCGAGCAAGAATCTTAAATCCGTTTTTGATCAGCAGGCTTTCCAATTGCTCAGTGCTGTAAGCCTTTTCGGAAAAGCTGTCAGAGCTTCTGGAATAGAGACCATCTTCATTTAGTTCAAAAAATTCAAGGTTCATCCTGACTTCATTCGTTGATTTATTAAGTGAATTTTCCCAGACGCAAAAAACATTGTCGGTCTCGTAAGTGAAAGTATTATTAGCAAGAATTTTTTTATGCTTGTAGAGCGTATTAACATCAAAAATGAAAAGTCCCTGCGGCTCAGCAAAGAGAGAAACTCTGCTGAAAACCTTTCTGACATCATCAATGCAATTCAGATGATTGATACTGTCGAGAGCGCAAATAGTAACGTCGATGGTTCCGAACATATCAATTTCACGCATATCCTGACAGAGATACTGAATTGGAAGTCCGCTGTCAAATTTTTTCTCAATAGCAATTCCGAGCATTTCCTCGGAGTAGTCCACACCGATAACATCATAGCCAAGCTTTGCCATTTCCTCCGAAATACTGCCCGTACCGCAGGCGAGATCAAGCAGGATATTATCCTTAGTAGTCTTGAACTTTTGAATTATAGCATGGAAATATTCTGCACGCTTTTTATAGTCAATATTCGCCGTCAATTCATCGTAATATCGGGCAAAAACACTGTAACCCTTCATAATATCACCTCACTCATCAATAAATGTACACCCTAAAATAACAGGCTGCCTGAACCGACAGCCTGTATAAAATATTAGTCCTTATTCATGCCGCAGCATTTTTTGTATTTCTTACCGCTTCCGCAAGGGCAGGGATCATTATCGCCGACCTTATTGGAGCGAGCCTCTTCATCGAAGCTGCCATCGCCAGAACCAGCATTAGGAGCGTCTGGCTTGGAAACCTGTTCACGCTGAGGCATGGCATTCTTCTGAAGCTTAACAGTGAGAAGCATACGGATAGTATCCTCACGGATCGATTCAACCATAGCGTCGAACATTTCAAAGCCTTCATATCTGTACTCGATAACAGGATTCTTCTGACCGAATGCACGGAGACCAATACCCTTCTTGAGCTCGTCCATGTCATCAATATGAGCCATCCACTTTGTATCAACAACCTTGAGGAGGATAACACGCTCAAGCTCTCTGATAACATTGGAGCCGTATTCATCTTCCTTAGCCTGATAGATTTCCTTAGCCTTGCCAAGGAGAGCGTCAATAATTTCCTGTTTAGTAACAGTCTGAAGCTCATCATCCTCAAATTCGAGATCCTCAGGACCGATAAGCCATCCGAGGAAGTACTCTTTAAGACCGATGATGTTCCAGTCGTCTCTGATATCATCATCGACGAGATAAGTATTAACAGTAGAAGCAACAAGCTCTTCCATCATCTTCATGATGCTCTCGTGGAGATCCTCACCATCAAGAACCTGTGAACGCTGCTTGTAGATGATCTCACGCTGAGTATTCATAACATCGTCGTAGTTGAGGACGTTCTTTCTTATGCTGAAGTTTCTGCCTTCAACCTTCTTCTGTGAGGACTCAATGATTTTTGTAAGCATCTTGCTTTCGATAGGCATAGTCTCTTCAACGTTGAGAGTCTTCATCATATTTTCGAGTCTCTCGCCGGCAAAGATACGCATGAGGTCGTCCTCAACAGAGAGGAAGAAGCAGCTCTCACCGGGGTCGCCCTGACGTCCGGAACGTCCGCGGAGCTGATTATCAATACGTCTTGATTCATGACGCTCAGTACCGAGAATATAAAGACCGCCGGCTTCCTTAACAGCAACAGCCTTTTCCTTGACCTCAGCATTATATTTGTCGTAAAGCTCACGGTAAACAGCTCTTGCAGCGAGGATTTCCTCGTTATCAGTGTCTGCAAAGCCGATAGCCTCGGTGATTATTTCTTCAGGAATCTCACGCTTTCTCATTTCAGCCTTAGCGAGGAACTCAGCATTACCGCCGAGCATGATATCAGTACCACGTCCTGCCATGTTGGTAGCAATAGTAACCGCACCGTACTTACCAGCCTGAGCAACGATTTCAGCTTCCTTAGCATGGTGCTTAGCATTAAGAACCTCATGCTTGATACCTTTTCTCTTGAGCATAGCAGAGAGCAGCTCTGATTTTTCGATAGAGATAGTACCTACAAGGATAGGCTGACCCTTCTGGTTACATTCTACGATCTTATCAATAATAGCATAATATTTACCCTTTTCGCTGCTGTAAACCTGATCGTTGTGATCCTTACGGATAACAGGTCTGTTGGTAGGAATAGAAATAACGTCGAGTTTATAGATTTCCTTGAACTCGTCTTCTTCAGTCATAGCAGTACCCGTCATACCCGAGAGCTTTGTATAAAGACGGAAGAAATTCTGGAAAGTGATAGTAGCAAGAGTTTTGGATTCACGAGCGATCTTAACGCCTTCCTTAGCCTCGATAGCCTGATGGAGACCGTCGTTGAAACGACGTCCGAGCATAAGACGACCTGTGAATTCATCAACGATAACAACCTCGCCGTCCTTGACAACGTAGTCAATATCAGCCTTCATAACGCCGTTAGCCTTAATAGCCTGATTGATGTGGTGGAGGAGAGTCATGTTATCGGGATCCATAAGATTTTCTACATTGAACGCCTGTTCAGCCTTCTTAACACCGCGCTGAGTGATAGTAGCTGTCTTAGCCTTTTCGTCAATGATGTAGTCAGCAGTCTCATTGATCTCGTCCTGATCAGCCTTGTCGTCCATTTCGACAACGGTAGTAGGAGTGAGCATCTTAGCGAATCTGTCTACGATCGAGTAAAGCTCAGTAGATTTATCACCACGGCCTGAAATGATAAGGGGAGTACGAGCCTCATCAATAAGGATGGAGTCAACCTCATCGACGATAGCGAAGTTAGGCTCACGCTGAACACGGTCCTCTTTATGAATAACCATGTTATCACGGAGATAATCGAATCCAAGCTCATTGTTAGTTGCATATGTAACATCACAGTTATAGGCAGCACGGCGCTGATTGTTATTAAGACCGTGGAGAATGCAGCCTACAGTAAGACCGAGGAATCTGAGGACTTTACCCATTTCCTCTGCCTGAGTTTTTGCAAGATAATCGTTTACAGTAACAACGTGAACGCCCTTGCCGGAAAGAGCATTAAGGTAAGAAGCAACACAAGCAACGAGAGTTTTACCTTCACCTGTTCTCATTTCGGCAATACGACCCTGATGAAGAACGATAGCACCGATGATCTGAACGGGATAAGGCTTTTTGCCGAGAACTCTGTCAGCAGCTTCACGAACAGTCGCCAGAGCCTCGGGGAGAATTGTATCGAGAGTTTCTCCGACCTCAAGTCTGTCTTTGAACTGCTGAGTCTTAGCCTTCAGTTCTGCGTCGGAGAGCTTCTGATACTCTTCATCAAGAGCAAGAACTTTATTTTTTATAGGTTCGATACGAGCAAGCTCCTTTGAGCTGTACGAACCGAAAATTCTGTTAATTAAACCCATTTATTTACCGCCTTTACAATTTTTGGGTGAAACGTAATGAAACACCAATATTTTTATAAAATGCACATATTAATATTTTACCGCAAATCGTGCTATTTGTCAATACCTAAGCAGCCGAATAACAGATTTTTGTTTATAAAAGCACAAAATCAGCAATATCAGAAGCGTTTTCTGCAATGTGATCAGCTCCTGCGCCGGTCAGCTCTTCACGGGTACGGAATCCCCATATACAGCCGATAGAGGCGATTCCGGCATTCTGAGCAGTTCTGATATCAACGTCACTGTCACCGATCATGAAGGCTTTTGTACCGATCGGAAGTTCTTCGAGAATATCATGAATAATCGCAGGATCCGGCTTTTTCTCACGCTCAGCGCAGCCGCCGAGAATTTTCACGAATTCAAACTCCGGAAGCAGCGTCTCAACGATTTTTACTGCGAAATCATGCGGCTTGTTAGTTGCAACGGCAAGCTTTACATCATTTGCAGCAAGCTTTGAAATCACATCCTTAATTCCGTCATAGAGATGAGTTTTATCAAGATAGTGTTCATTATAATATCCGGTGAAAATCTCCAGAAGTCTGTCGGTCTGATTCTTGGCATTTTCCGGAAGTGCACGATAGCAGAGCTTCTGCACACCGTTTCCGACGAACATCTTGTAGCTTTCATAAGGATGGACGGGATAGCCGAGCTGAGTAAGACCGTAATTTACAGCGTCGGCAAGGTCATAAAGTGTATCGGCGAGAGTGCCGTCAAGGTCAAAGATAGCGA
>JAFTPG010000101.1 GCA_017463375.1 Ruminococcus sp.
ATATGAGAAGCTCTCGGAACCGTTTGCATATCGTCCGTATGAAGTATCAGCGTTCAGCTCCGGAACTGCAACAGAGTCAATTTCGCCGTACATGGGATGAGTGAGATAAACCGTCTCTCCTGTCGCGCTCAGCTTGAATGCCGCATGATACTCTCCCTCAGCCTGATTGACAGCGTCATCACAGAATACAATGATGTAGCCTCCCGCAGGAATCGTTGTACCCTCAGGGAAAGTAAATTTGAACTTCTTCTTTGCTCCGTCCGAGAGTCCCACACCGTCAAGAACCATATCCTTGTCCGAGGAATTGTAGATCTCGACCCAGTCCGGATAAGCTCCTGCGGCATCCTGAAGCTTCGACTTATTCGAGGTGCAAACCTCATTGATTACAAGTCCCTCGTAAGCCTCAAGTCCGACTGTATTTCTGAGCTTCGTGCGTTCCCCCACAAGGTCGAGAGAATCAATTGCGCCGTCACCGTTGATATCCGCATTACTCCCCTGCTCTGCGGTAAGGGAAGCCTTGCCCAGAACCTGATCCTGAATCAGCTGAACATCCTCCGCAGTAATTTCACTGTCCAGGTTAATATCTCCCGATGCCTCAGCAGTTGCTGCATAAATTACCGCAGCCTGCGGTGCAAGCATTGAAGCCGCCGCAGCCAGCGACGTCAGTATAGCTGCCGTCTTTCGTTTTAGCATTCCAACTACCTTCTTTCTATATAATGCACATTAATTATAACATATTCCCCCGTAAATTACAATAATTTCACCAATTTCTAATTGCAAACTGGAATTTATCAGAGACTTATTTCGCAATCTATTGAGGGAGACCCTTTTGAAAAAGGGTCCGCCTTACTGGCGCGAGTCCCCTCTGTCCTTTGGACATCTCCCCACACTGTGGGGAGTCACCCTCAAACTCCCTCCCTAAAACTTTTATTTAAATTTTCCAGATAGGGGCATGCCCCTATCTGGAAAATTTGAGTTGAAGTCTTTGAAAAGGGGTCTGGGGTGACTCCCTGCGGGGCAGGGAGATGTCGAGCTTGCGAGACAGAGGGTACGGGTGCCAGTTAGGCAGAACCTTTCTTCAGAAAGGTTTGCCCCAGTAGGTTAGGAAATAAGTTCCCGATAAATTCCAGTTTGCAATTAAAGGCAAAACGGGGCTTGACCTTTGTAACAGAATGTGTTACACTTAGTATATAAATAATGTGATATTTCACAGATGGAGAGGGAAACACTATGAATCATCACACACTCAAGCGCTGTCTATCTGCACTGACATCTTGTCTTATACTTGCAGGCAGTTCGGCAGCGATGCCGCTGACAGGAAATGCAGCGGCGAACATCATCAGCAATTCCACCTTTGACAGCAGCACCACAGGCTGGGGAATCTACAAGGAGAGCGGAGGAAAGGGCACTCTTTCCACCGACAATGGCAGGCTTGCACTTACTGTCAGCAGTCTTGGTTCTGTAAACTATGCGGTTCAGATGTACTATGACATCATTCCGCTTTATCAGAACGGCGTGTACAGGCTGAGCTATGAGATCTCCTGCTCGACCGACCGCTACATTGAAGCTATGATTCAGCAGAACGGCGGAACCTATCAGGCTTATACATGGAAGGGGCTGAATCTTACTTCCGAGCCGCAGACGGTAGATTATGAGTTTACCATGGAAGCCGAAACCGATATCATGTCAAAGCTCGTTTTCAACTGCGGAACTCAGGGCGACGACCTCGCTGAACACACCATCTATCTCGACAACGTTGTTCTCGAGCTTGTTGACGACAGCAATGTGGATTACTCCGCATTTCTCCCCTACGAGCCGGATATCATGACCAATCAGGTCGGCTACAAGCCCGACAGCAGCAAGATAGCTGTGTTCCGTGATGTGACGGATGAAACAGCATTCTCTGTCATTAATGCGGATACCGGTGAAACTGCTCTTACAGGAGACCTTTACGGCGAAACAGTTAATTCTTCCGCTGATGAAACTGATTATTTCGGAGACTTCTCAGCTCTTACCGAGCCGGGAACTTACTACATCGAATGCGGCAATCTCGACGACTCCTATACTTTTGAAATCGCTGACGACGTGTACGGCACTCTGCTTGACGACTCAGTAAAAATGCTCTATCTCCAGAGATGCGGCTGCACTGTCGAGGACGATACCTTCGGGCATAAGGCTTGTCATACAGGTCTGGCTCAGATTTATGGAACTACAGACACAATTGATGTCAGCGGCGGCTGGCACGATGCCGGCGACTACGGACGATATATAGTTCCTGCTGCTAAGGCTGTTGCAGATCTGCTTTACGCTTATGACGCTAATCCCGAGCTTTACTCCGACAGCATCGGCATTCCTGAGAGCGGAAACGGTGTTCCGGATATCCTCGACGAAGTCCGCTACGAGCTGGAATGGATGCTCAAAATGCAGGCGGAATCGGGCGGTGTTTATCACAAAGTTACCTGTGCGAACTTCCCCGGATACGTTATGCCTGAAAATGAAACAGCTCAGCTGATCGTAACTCCTGTTTCCACAACTGCTACTGCTGATTTCTGTGCTTCTATGGCTATGGCTTATGAATTCTACAGCGATACAGATACTGCATTTGCGGAGACCTGCCTTGCGGCTGCCGAAAAGGCATGGGCTTTCCTTGAAGCAAATCCCGACTTCATTTTTGAAAATCCAGAGGATATCACAACAGGCGCATACAATGACGGCTCCGACTATGATGAGCGTTACTGGGCTGCTGCTCAGATGTACCGTGCAACAGGCGGACAGACTTATCTCGACTATCTTAACAGCAATATAGTTAAAACAGGTCTTGACTGGTCTACTGTCGGCGATTACGGAAACATCGCTCTCCTTACGATGGACGGAATAGACACATCATCATCTGTTTATACAAAAGCAGAAAGTTCACTCGTAAACCGTGCGGACAAGTTTGTTTCCGCTACTGAGAGCAGTCCCTATGGTGTTGCAATTTCCAAATTCAACTGGGGCAGCAACATGACTATCGCAAATGCCGGAGTAATTCTCGGTGTTGCTTACGATATCACAGGCGACGAAGCATATCTCAATACTGCTCAGGACAACCTCAATTATCTGCTTGGAAAGAATCCCAACGGCGTTTGCTATGTTACGGGATACGGCACAGTTTCTCCTCAGAATCCCCATCACAGACCTTCCATGGCTAAGGGAACCGCTATGAAGGGCATGCTGGTAGGCGGCGTTAACTCCAACCTCGAGGACAGTGCTGCAAAGGCTTATCTGGTTAATTATCCCAGCGCTAAATGCTATATCGACCACTCTGAAAGCTACTCTACTAACGAGATCACCATTTACTGGAACTCTCCCCTTACCTATCTTATCTCGCTGACAGAAGCTGAAAATTCCTCTGTTCAGGGCGACGTAAATTCCGATGGAAGCGTCAACATCGCTGACGCTGTAGCTCTCCAGAAGTATATCCTCAATGCAGATACTCTCAAAAACCTGAAGGCTGCTGACTTATACGAGGATAACGTTATTGATGTCTTTGATCTGATTTTTATGAAAAAACAGATTGCTTTAAATAATTGATCCTACTTTATTGCTGAAACGGTCGGTTCATTTCTGAACCGACCGTTTTTTCTTGTATAAAAGCAAACGGAGCCGTATTATTCTACAGGCTCCGATTTTGTAAGATGTGATTTAAGATAGTCTCTGATTTTAATTTCCTCGCCTTGCCGTATCCTCAGCAGGTTGCTGCGGTGACTGATAACAAGCAATGGAAACAAGAGAAATGCAATCAGGAATACACCGATGCTGTTTGAACGAATTCCGTTGATAATCGGGAAAAGCACTGCTGCCGACAACGGCAGTACAACACCATAGTTCACAATAAACATTAATGCACATCCGATGAACAGAAGTACCGCAAACAGCAGCGGATCAAGAGCTAAAACCATTCCGCCGTAGGAAGCAAGTCCCTTTCCGCCCTTGAATTTGAGATAGAACGGAAATATATGTCCTACAACAGACGTACTTCCCGCAAGCAGACCTGCCAACGAGAGCGCAGGAAAAAACTTCTCCGCAAGCTTAACAGCCGCAAATGACTTCGCAATATCAAAAACCATCACAAGAGCACCATAACGCTTACCCAGAACGAGCATTGTATTAGTTGCACCGAGATTGCCGGTGCCGTGATGCTTGAGGTTTTTCTTTTTAATTTTTGAAAAAAGTGCTGCCGGGCTTAATGTTCCGATAAAATAGCCCATAATTATACAGAATATATTTGACATCATGCAATTCCCGCCGTTTCAGTAAAAATTGAGGTTATCACCGCCATTCAGACGATTTTCACGATTTTATTCAACATAATGCATTATACCAGTCATTCGTTGCAGAAAGTTTTCTGAAATATTAACAAAAGATGAATACATCATTTTTCATCTAATGAACACAGAAAAAACGTCCCGATATTCCATTATATTGTCGGAAATTGATAACCTAAGCCACTTTTAACATCTTGTTAATAAAATGCAGTCAATTTTCGAATGAATAAATGCTATTATATTCTAATGTATACCATTATAATAGAGAGGTGTTTCATCTTGAATCCATTAAGAAAAATCTACAGCCGAATATATCAGACCGGCTTTCGTGCAGCTATGCCGCTGCTTCCTTACAGAGAGCCTGAAATAATTGACAGCACTGCTAAGACTGCACAGCTGCTGAAAAAGCTTCATATAAGCTCTGTTCTGCTTGTGACAGACTCGTTTCTCCGCAATTCAGGAATTACCTCTGCGCTTGAGGAAAGCCTGAAGCAGAACAATATTAAATGTGCAGTATATGACGGAACCTGTCCTAACCCTACTGTTCACAACGTCGAGGAGGCTCGTGAGGTCTGCATCAAGGAAAACTGCGAAGCTATTATCGCTTTCGGCGGAGGTTCTTCAATGGACTGCGCTAAGGCAGTCGGTGCAAGAATCGCTTATCCGAATAAATCCGTTAATCAGATGAAAGGACTGCTGAGAGTACTGCGGAGGATCCCGACTCTGATCGCTATTCCGACCACGGCAGGCACAGGAAGCGAAGTTACTATCACGGCAGTTATCACCGACAGCGAAATCAAGCACAAATATACAATGAATAACTTTACTCTTATCCCCCGTTATGCAGTGCTTGACCCTGAGGTTACGTTTACCCTTCCGCCTTCTCTGACCGCAACTACGGGAATGGACGCTCTTACTCATGCAGTTGAAGCCTACATCGGACGCTCCACCACTAAGGAAACAAGACGGCTTTCTCTTGAAGCCATAAAGCTCATCTTTGACAATATCGAAACAGCCTATGAAAACGGTTCAGACAGAACTGCACGTCAGAATATGCTCCGTGCCGCTTACATAGCAGGAATAGCATTTTCAAAATCCTATGTGGGATATATTCACGCTGTCGCCCATTCTCTCGGAGGTCAGTATAATATTCCCCACGGACTCGCCAACTCGGTGCTGATGCCTATAGTTCTCGAGGAATACGGTGAATCGGTGCACGGGAAGCTGCATAAGCTCGCAATCGCAGCAGGAGTTTCCTCTGAGAGCGATACTCCCAAAGACGGTGCAGAAAAATTCATACAGGCGATCCGTGAAAAAAACCGCAGAATGAATATCCCTGAGGCTTTTTCCGGAATCAGAAAAGAGGATATCCCTCAGATGGCAAAGCATGCCGACAAGGAGGCAAATCCGCTTTATCCCGTTCCGAAGCTTATGGACGCTAAGGAGCTTGAAAAATTCTACTATAAAGTCTCAGATTGGAGCAAACAGTAATGGACGCTAAAGCTATAGAAAGAATTATTGAAAATCAGCGGAAATTCTTCCGAAGCGGAGCTGCAATTCCTGTAAGCTTCCGAATAGAAATGCTGAAGAAGCTCCGCAGCGCAATACAGAAATACGAAAAGGAAATCGCTGACGCTCTCGAAGCCGACCTCGGAAAAAGCGAGTTCGAGAGCTATATGTGTGAAACGGGTATGGCTCTCAGCGAGATCAATCATTTTATCAAGAACACAAAAAAGTATGCCGCTAAACACAGAGTCCGTACTCCCATCGCTCAGTTCGCTGCTTCCAGCTTTAAAAAAGCGATTCCATACGGAAACGTACTCATTATGAGTCCGTGGAATTATCCGTTCATGCTGACGATCGAGCCTCTGACGAACGCTATAGCTGCCGGAAATACAGCTGTCGTAAAGCCGAGCGCATATTCTCCGGCAACAAGTGCTCTTATCGAAAAAATTATTACTGAGTGCTTTCCGCCCGAATATGTCGCAGTCGTAACCGGAGGAAGAAAGGAGAATTCCTGTCTGCTTGAACAGAAATTCGATATGATCTTCTTTACGGGAGGTCAGTCCGTCGGCAAGGAGGTTCTCCGTCATGCTGCCGAGACTCTGACTCCTGCCGTGCTTGAGCTTGGAGGAAAAAGTCCCTGCATCGTGGACGATTCTGCTAAGCTCAGGCTTGCCGCTAAGAGAATAGTGTTCGGTAAATTCCTCAACTGCGGTCAGACCTGCGTTGCTCCCGATTATATCCTCTGCCACAGCAGCATTAAAAATCAGCTTATCAGTGAGATCCGTATTCAGATTGAAAAACAGTACGGCGGGAATCCTCTCAGTAATCCAAACTACGGCAGAATCGTCAATCAAAAACATTTCGATCGTCTATGCGGACTCATTGACAAAAGCAAAGTCGTTCACGGCGGTACTTATAATAAGGAAGCCCTGCAAATTGCTCCGACCGTGATGGACAACGTCACTTGGGAGGACGCTGTAATGCAGGAGGAAATCTTCGGACCGATTCTTCCGGTTCTCACCTTTGATAATTTCGACGAGCTCCAGCCGCTCCTTGCGGACAAGCCGAAGCCGCTTGCGCTCTATCTTTTTTCCGAGAACAAAGGACATATAAATGAAGTCACAGAACGCTTCTCTTACGGCGGAGGATGCATTAATGACACGATTATCCATCTTGCAACCAGCGACCTCGCTTTCGGAGGCGTAGGCGAAAGCGGTATGGGCTGTTACCACGGAAAGGACGGCTTTGACGCATTCTCGCATACTAAAAGTATCGTCGATAAAAAAACCTGGATGGATCTCCCGATGCGCTATCAGCCGGTTAATAAGCTGTATAACAGGCTGGTTCATGTGTTCATGAGATAGATTACCTGAGAGCAAGGCTGACTCAAAAGAAAAATCAAGAGTTGACAGCGGCGTTAAGATAAGACTGCTGCTGACGAAAACGATATGATTACAGCTGCTGTCAGACCCGACTTTATGCCGTACCGGTAGTATTCCGGTACGGCTTCTTATTTACTCTATACTTATGACTGATTTTTGATATAAAAACAAAAATTCTGATATCAATCAATAATGCTCTGCATTATAATATTCAGAAAAAAGGAGGTAACAGCTATGGCTCGTACTTACGATCTGACTCAGGGAAAGGTTTCAAAGCTGATTCTCAGCTTCTTCTTTCCTATGTTTTTCACCAATATGCTTCAGCAGATTTACACAATCGCCGATACTGCAATTGTCGGAAAGGGACTCGGCGACAACGCTCTTGCGGCTGTCGGAAATATGTCGTCGCTGACATTTCTCGTTATCGGATTCTCAATGGGACTTGCCAACGGTTTTTCCGTACTGATTGCGCAAAGCTTCGGCGCAAAGGACTACAAGGAGCTTCGCAGGGCAGTAGCTTCTTCTATAAAGCTCTCTCTCGTAATCGCAGTAATTCTGACTGCTGCGAGCGTTATTTTTCTGAGAGAAATACTCGTTCTTCTTCAGACATCCGACATCATCATTGAGGACAGCCTCAAATATGGATACGTTATCTTCGGAGGTCTGACGGCAACAATCGCATATAACCTGTGTGCCTGCATCCTCAGAGCACTCGGTGACAGTAAGACTCCACTTATAGCAATTATCGCATCGACCATAATAAACATCGTTCTGAACTGCGTTTCTATTTTTGCTCTTGATATGGGAGTCGAGGGTCCGGCAGCAGCTACAATTTTCTCACAGCTTGTATCAGCATTCATCTGCTGTCTTAAACTCAGAAAAATTGATATTCTGCATCTCTCAAAAGAGGATTTCAGAATTGATATTTCAATGTACCTGAGGCTCCTGAAAAACGGAGTTCCGATGGCATTCATGAATTCCATTACTGCTGTGGGATGCATGGTGGTACAGTACTTTGTAAACGGTCTGGGAGTTGCATATACAGCAGCTTACTCAGCCTGCAGCAAATATATCAATCTCTTTATGCAGCCTGCCTGCACAGCAGGATTCACAATGTCATCGTTCACCAGTCAGAACTACGGCGCTAAGAAGTATTCACGCATACGGGAAGGTCTTGGTGTTTGCCTCAAAATTGCCTTCATCTCATATATTTTACTTGGCTCTGTAATGTTTTTCTTCCCCGAAATTCTCGCTAAGCTCATGCTCAATGAAAACGACTCTATAGCTCTTGCGGCGCAGTTCCTGCCTATATGCGGCGTAATGCTCTTCGGAGTTGACTTCCTCTTCGTTTTCAGAAGCGGAGTTCAAGGCATGGGATTCCCATTTATTCCAATGTGCTCCGGAATTGTAGAAATGGTAATGAGGATTGCAGTTATAGTTCTCTTCATCTCAGAGCTTGGATTCAGGGCGACCGCCTATGCTGAAGCTGTAGCATGGCTCGGTGCACTGGTGCTGAACGTTTCAGCATTTGCAGTTCTTCTCCGCAGAAAGCTCAAGCCAAAGGATTCCGCTGATGATATCTCATTGAAGAGGCTCAAAGCCGCTATCTTCAATCATTCATGATAACTGATTCTCTCAAATAAAGAAAAATACCGTACAGGAGCTGAATCCTGTACGGTATTTTCATAGCACATTATATAGAGAGAAAATCTAATAGATTAGAGAGGGTAAATCTAACTGATTAGAATCCTGAGCAGCTTCCTGAGAGTGTAGCGCCCTTGATATTGTTCTTGCCGTTGATAGATACGCAGCTGATGATCTTAGCAACGCCGAATGTTACCTTATAGCCAAGAGCTGAAGGTGTACCGCTTGCAGGCCAGTTGTAGTTGTACTTCTTGTTGGAGTCAGCTGTACAATTCTGCATTGTTACAACGCCGCTCTGGTTGTTTCTGTCAAAGCCTGAAGCGTAGTTGCCCTTAGCTGAGCAGCCCTTGAGGACATGGTTGAGAGGGTCAAGGTGAGCTGCAACACCGTCAGTCTTGTTGTCAACGCCGCCCATCTTGAAGCCGTTGCCGTCGCCGTAGATGCCGTTGCAGTAGCCGTTGTAGTTAGCCTGGCAGTTTACAAGTGTTACTGCGCCGTGTGCTGCATAGCAGTCCCAGCCGTCATCGCTGTTGTACTCAGCGATACAGCCCTCATAGTAGTTACCTGTACCGGAGTGGAGCTTGTTAGCAAAGCCGTCAGCGTTCTCGCCCTTGGGGTCAGCATTGTGGTGTGAGTAGCAGTTGTAGAACTTGTTGTTTGAACCGCCGTTGCAAACCTGGAAGCCTGCGTCCTCATTGTAGCAGGATGTTACGTTCTTGAATGTGTTGTTGGAGCCTGTGATGTAGAGTCCGTTATCGGAAGCATTCTTGATTGTTACGTTCTGAACTGTGCTGCCGTTGCCTGCAAATGTAAGGCCTCTGCCGCTGCTTCCGGAAGTTGATGAAAAGTCGATTGTACCGTTGTTCTTACCGGAAATGTTAACGCCTGCGGGAACCTTGACAGCTCCTGATGTAACAGTACCGTTGATAACGATCGTTGTACCGCTCTTAGCCTTGCTTATAGCGGAAGAAAGTGAAGTGCCGCCGTTCTTTACTTCAATCGTTGTGCCGCTTGAGCTTGAGCTGGAGCTTGATGATGAACTGCTGGAGCTGCTGGAAGATGAGCTGCTTGAGCTTGAAGATGATGAACCGTTTGAAGTTGCCTCAAACTTGAACTGCTGGCAGGCATATCCGTTATATGTCCACTGATTGATATTTCCGCCGTTTTCTGTTGACCAGCCGTAAACGTCTACAGCCTTGGATTCGCCGCTGTTCTCGGTAAGGAGACAGTATACGTTGTCTGAGCTCTTCTTAACCTTGAACTGCTGAGCTGTTGCTCCGTTTGAAGGCCAGATACGGATGTTAGCGCCGTCTGTGTTAGCACCGTTTTCAACATCGAGCATACGTCCGCCGCTCAGACCGCTTCTGATCGTGATAACGTTGTTGCCAAGATTAGTAACATACCACTTCTGGTTTGCACCGCCGTTGCCCTGATACTGGATAACGTTTGCACCGTCAACATCCTTCTTTCCTGAAACGTCAAGGTACTTCTGGCTGTTGATATTCTTGATGTAGTACCAGCCGTCTGCGATATAGTTGGATGCCGCAAAAGAACTTAAACTGAGATTTGCTGTGAGAGCTGTTGCAACTACAGCAGCAGTTGCAGCAATTGAAGCAATGCGCTTTACAAATTTAAACATTTGAATTTCCTCCTCATAAATACATTTCTTAGGGTTTATGTTTTCACTTAATGCATTAAAATCAAAAACACGATTTTTCAACAAACACTTTTTAGTGTTTTTGTCTACTTCATTCAACAATTAGATTCTATCACATTTACTGCGCTTTGAAAATGATGTATATTGCTGAATTACTGATATTTTGTGCTTTAATGTATTTTTTCTCAGTACAATACATCAAACAGATCGACTCCAAAAAAGAAGAGCATGCTTATCGCATGCTCTGGTCATTATCTTGTTTATTCACAATCATCATCGTCAACAATATTCACCATAAACTCATTGTACTTTTTCACTTTATGCTCAATATGCAGATAATCAAAAATAAAGGACACAATGTAGCTTACCGCAAATGTAACTGCTATAGCCACCGCTGTAATCTCCTGCGAGAGAAGAACATCAATCACACCAAAGCCTATGGCGCAGCCCAGTGCTTCAAGCAAATAATATCCGATTCGGCTGCGCTTTCCCTCTTTAGTAAGCTCAGTATTGATTTTTCGTCCGCTGATGGTTTTCGGAATGTCGAAATCGTTCTTTCTGTGTTTGATGACAGCAACCACAAGTCCCATGAAAATAAGCTGCGCCATACCAACCACAGCAAGCTTCAGGTCGTCGCTGAATGCTCCGTAGACCATCAGCACTATATTGAATAACATTGAAACAACAGCTGCTCCTGCAAGAGCCTTATCATTGTTCTGAACCTCACGCTCGTCGGGCATGTTTTCGTAATTTTTTGTAAGTTTTTCTTTAACGTTCATAGTAATTCCTCCAATAATCAATCATTCGGTTTCTTCCCAGAAAAGCTGGTCGAGCGTTTTTCCGAGCACTCTGCATATGGCAATACACAGGTTCAGAGTCGGATTATAATTCCCCGATTCAATCATTCCTATGGTCTGACGGGTCACTCCGACAGCTTTCGCAAGCTCCTCCTGATTCATGTCTTTTTCCATTCTGGCAATTTTCATTTTTTTGTTCTTCATAAAGTTACCTCTAAAAAATAGTCTGTATCGATATCTGACTGTATTTACAGTATATCATATATCTTGCAAAATGTCAACTATAATTGACATAAAGTAATTAAAATCTGACTTTTCATCGTTATGCACAAATTAATTTGATACATCGCTTTCAATTAGGGCTGATTGCACAATCCGTACTATGAACATCCCTCTGAAAAAATAATCAAAGCAAAAAGCACCGCCGGATTTCCGGCAGTGCTTCTATAATTACACTATTTCAAGTTCATCATTTTGGCTTGTTGTGATAACATCCTCACACTCGAACTCAATTACATCCATTTCGGGAGTAATGTATTTCTCCATATATAACATCTCCTGATCAGTGTTAAAAAGTCATATTATCTTGATCAAGAAACAAGAGCATAGGCGTTTGCAGCCTGATTATACAGATACAGCGCCTTTACAACATTCTGAAGAGCAGCTTTATATTCTCCGCTCAGAACCGCATAAGCGTAGCTGAGAGGACTGTAGGAAAGCGTATAGTCTCCGATCGTGAGCGTCTGGGCAACATCGAGATCAGCCGCAGTAATACCTGTTATCTCAGTGTAATAGTAGCCGTCCTTTTCGGTCAGAGCACTCCAGCCGTCGCTTACTGCGGGAATCTCAGCTCCGTCCTCAATAACGAAATAGTGGCGGATTATTGTCTTGTTTTTCAGAAGCAGGCTCGAGCCGTAGTACGACACTCCATCAGGAAGAGTACCTGTCTCAACGAGCTTTAAGCTTTCCTCTACAGCAACAGTTCCGAGAGCCTTATCTTCATCACTCAGACCAGAGTTAGCGAGATTGTCGGTATTATATCCGAAGTATTCCTGAGCATATGCTCCGTAGTTAAGCATTGCCTTTGCAAGTGCAGCAGCCTCTTCACCGTATGCATCGAGATCACCTATGATCTCCTCAGCATATTCCTTGACTGTAACTGTTCTGCTGTCAGTCCAGAGACCTCCGCCTACAACTGCGTCTATCCTGATTTCAGTTGCCATATCCTTGGCAGGTACCTCGATTGTAAATAAGCACAGTTCCGTATCTGCATTATAGCAGTCGTATGCTGTAAATTCAATAGGTTCGTTATCGCCCAAAGTCAGGGTAATAACTGTATCGTTCAGTGCCTCATAATCAACAGACGCATAAAGATTCAGCTTGATATTTCCGTCGAGACTTACACTGAAACCATCCCACTTGACATAATCTTCTGACGATGCGGCAGTGGTGGTGGTTTCTGTGGTTGTGGTGGTTGTTGTAGTGGTAACAGCAGGCATATTCTTTACTGAAATTCCCTGATAAAGCGGATCTGCCTCCTCAGCAATTTCAACGGGCTCGCCGTCAACTTCGACAATGAAATTATTTTCCATCACAAATATTACATCGTCAGCCGCTGCATATCCATCAGGAGCTGAAATCTGATGCAAGGTATATGTACCGTCTGGAAGATTTTTGACTGATTTTGCCATCAATGCATCAGAAGTCCATGTAACCTCTTCATTTAATCCGGTACCTGTTGTCTGACCTGTTACAAATTGGGCAGGCTTTCCATATTCAGTAATACCTTTAAGAGAAAACTCCGCACCTGCAACCATATTTCCGTAAATATTTTTCACTGAAAAAATAACGCAATTTGAAGCAAGATGTTCGGTCAGCATAACAATAGTATTGCCGTAATTCTGGTAAGCGCCAGTAACCTCTGTCAGATCACCATTCTCAATAACAAACGTAACATCGGCTGCAAGCTGATATCCCAAATGAACTTCCATCTGCGAAATCGTATATGTACCGTCAGGAAGATTATTGATTTCTGCAGCTGTATAGCCTACTTTCCAACAAAGCGCCGTTTCATCATAGCTGATAATTCCTCCGCCGCTGTCAATATTAATGCTGTTTTCATCAAAGCCGATTGCATTTCCATCCGCGTCAACACCTGTGAGCTTCATTGGCGTCAAACGCATCTGGGTGTCCAGCTCATCTATCAGGCTTATTTCTATATTCTCAAATTCAGTCTCGGAAATGCCGCAGTAAATACATACGCCATCCTCACAGGTATGCGTTTTAGCTGTATAAACATTTGAATTACTGTAAACGATCGCCTCTGTTTCATCGCCTGGGCAGTCAACCTCAGTCATCTGATAGACCTGATCTCCGTTCAAAACAGGGTATGGATCGTATTCAGTGTCATTTTCATCTGTTTTTATATCCTGACCCCAGGCAATAGTGCTCTGGTCACCGTTAAGAAGATATGTAACCTCGCCGTTTGCGAACTGCTCAGCGGTTTTTGCACATTCTCCGTCATCGCTTTCAGCAAGATAATAACAGTTTGTCATCACCTTGAGATTTTCTCCGCAGACATGATTTGATTTGCCGATACTGTAACAGCTTTTCATCGTACCGCCGCTGTTACGTCCGCAAACTCCTCCTGACGTACCTCCAACGACAGTACTCGAACTATAACAGTTTGTAACAGTACTTCCGATGTTATAGCCGCATATACCGCCAACATAATTTCTTCCCTTGAAATAGGAATCCAAAACACCCACATTTTTAACTGAAGCATTGTCTTTTAGCTGTCCAAAAAGACCGACATACGCCAAATTGGAGTTGCTGTAATAAAGTCCGCTGATAGTATGCCCTTGTCCGTCGAATTTTCCATTATAATAGATATCCGTTGCATAATTATATCTGCCAATCGGCGTCCATTCACGAAGCCCGGTTGTATCAGAAATAAGCGTTCCATCATCATTGAGCACTTGATCATTTACAACGATATCTGCGGTGAGAACCGCACAATCAGCAGGAAAAGCAGCATTATCCGAATTCAAGCTATAGCTGTTTTCCAGATCTGCAAACCAATAAAGCTGACCTGCATTGCCGATTTCATAATAGCCGTCGCCATCGCTGTCAACGGCAGGCTCGTAAATATCCGTACAGCCTTCTACAGTACAAAATCCATTTGTGTAGGAATGAACCTCTTCTGTCGAAGCGTACACAATCTCCGGAGCCTGAACCGCGCCTAAAATGTTCAGACCGAGCACAGCTGCCGACATTACAGCCGAAGCTATTCTTCTTTTCAATGTGCCTTTCATAAAAAAACCTCCTAATCGAATAGAATATAAACGTACAACCACCTTGTATTTATTATATCATATTCACAAAAAAATGCCAATAGTGTATATAAGATTAGGTATTTTTTATAAAACGGATTACATTGTCATGCTTTTAAGAGTCTCCTCAAGGGCGATGATGTATAGTACGGCATCATAGTAAAAATTACGCAGATCTTCAAAGGTATCACTCAGGCGTTCAAGATAGTCATGAGCAACGCCGTTTCTTCTGTATTTAAGGTTCAGGAATGCTTTTTCCGCTTTGTCGAAAGTACAGTAATCGAGTCTTTCCCTGACATCAATATATCTGGCATACTGATTATCAATATCATCGTTTATGCCAAGGCAGTTTGAAAGATTTCCTATGTAGCCGTCGTATTCTTTTTTACGCTCTTCAAGCACATCATTAAATTTGTTATTAACATCAGATTCAAAAGTCGCTCCACCAAAAAGCTCATAGAATTTTAAAGCGTCAAGCACTAAACTTCCTTTATCATTTGTATAAGCGCAGAATTTATGATACACTCTGTCCGTAATCGGTCTTTTATCCTTTGCCGTTATGAGAATATGCAGATTATGACACCTAACCGGGATACTTACCGCAGGAGAATTTATAAATTTATCGACTCTCATCTTTATCTGCCGCTCAAAATAACTGACAGTACTCATCAGAAAAACTTTTGGGTAATTCTGAATTATGAGCTTATCCTTACGAATAATACGGGTATCTTCATCATATTCTTTTATGAGCTTGTCCAGCTGAGAATAAGGAAAACTGCTCATATCACTAGTTCTCCTTATTCAGCTTGATTAAGCTATAGGCTATTTGCAGTCTGCGGATAACACTTTCCCTTGATGTTGAGCTGTTCTGCGAATACGATGTAAACTCCGCATTATTTTTGAGCTTCTCAAAGCTCTCACTGTCAATAGAGGCATTCAGCGTCTCACGCTTATCATAGCACTCCGCACAGGAGGCAATAAAAACAGATTCAAACAAAGTTTTTGAAAACTTATTATATCTGAAGAACGCTCTGGGTTTAAGCGATTTGCACGCGTCCAGGAACGACAGGAACAGCTTTTCGAGATAGTCGATATACTCCTCACTGAAGGATTTGCTTTTCTGCGAGAAGGAGTTCAGGAAGCTTACCATTTTCGGAGAATAATTTTCGCCCTCCTGCAATAAAGCAAATGACCTGAGGATCAGCTCGATATCCTCGCTGTGCAGATCCTGAGTGGGCTTGCCAAGCAGACTGCGCCACTTATGATGAGAATTCAGCCTTGTAATCATCTCATAGAAATCGCAGTAATAAAGGCTTGCACGGATCTCCTGATTATTGAGCTTCACGCCGCCCGTATTAAGACGGTTGAAAATTTCAAACATAGACGCACTGCTGTTCTCGGGCTTGTTCTGTCTTACAACGATAGCCCTCATAAAACGGCGCAGACGCAGCTTGATCTGAGTATCCTTATCAAGCTCAGTATATTTTTTTCCATTGTAACGGCTTGGTTTGCTTTCAGTACCGTCATTGAGCTTCAGTGCAAAGTCACGGAAATTATTATTATCCGCAAGAAGCTCGTCAAGATTTGCACATTCACGCAGTTTTTCCCTGAAAAGTATGCGTGAACCTGCTTTTTTCGGAAATCTTCCCTTAATATAGAAGTATACGGACAGAATTCTCTGCTGACCGTCGATTATTTTATAGGTTGATTCGCTGTCGTCCTCCATATAGACGAAAAGCTCAGGTACGGGAAGTCCGAGAATCAGCGACTCGACCAGCTTTGACGCTTTTTTAATATCCCATACATAGTTTCGCTGGAACAAGGGCAGCTCCATAATTCCCGAGTCAATAAGCTCAACGATATTCGCAGGAGACCAGTCTCCGGGGCTTGTAGTAATGTCGTATTCCACTACATCCTCCTCTTCGCTGCATTCTTCATCAAAGAAATTCTCATCCTCAAGAATTTCATCCTTCTTCATTTCTTCGATACTCATTTAATGTTCCTCCTTATTATATGTAAAAACCGGCGTTTCTATACTTTAGCAAGCAAAATTCCAGTGTTTTCACTTATTTATTACATTATAGCATATATCTCCCGATAAAGCAATTTTTCAGCAATATTAAGGCAGCACAGGTTCACGTTGATTCTTTACAGTTCGATGCTGTGAGTATGAAAAAGTCAATACCGATAAGGAGAAGTTCATCACAAATAATTTCAACTTATACAGTCCTACTGATTCCGATAAGCACCCGGCGAACATCCTACAAGAGCTTTAAACAGATGATTGAAATTTGAAACTGAGCCAAATCCGCATTCCTCAGAAATCGCAATCATACTTTTATCAGTCACGGAAAGCTCCTGCTTAGCGGCAAGTATCCTCTTTTTTATCAGAAAATCAATCGGCGAACTGCCCGTAAACACTTTAAAAGTACTGCACAGATACGGCACACTGATGCTGAATCGCTCAGAAAGAAGCCCCAGACTGATTTCCTCGCGGTAATGCCAATCTATGTAGATGATGACTTCACGAATTTTTTCAGCGGCATTCCTGCTGATCTTATTCGCTGACTTAGCCGTATCACTCTCAAAAAAATGACGGATTATCAGAGTGAAAAATTTCAAAAGCATAGCCTTTATCATCAGCTCATAGCCCTTGTGCATCAGATTGTATTCCTCTTCAATTTCCGAGAGAACATCAATAAGCTGCGAAATATATGGATTTCTGCCGTCAAGCTTATTGCAGAAATGCTCCGATGAATTCAGGAACGGACGCAGATATTCATAATCAAAAGGATTCACTGAGCCGCTCTGGAGAAAATTCGGGTCAAACATTATAACCTGCATGATCAGATTTTCATCGTCATGACAAAGGTGTATCTCATCATTGCTGATAATGAAAATATCTCCTGTACAAAAGCTGTGCTCAATACCATTTATCAAATACTTCCCTGTCCCCTGCTTTACGCAGCAGATCTCCATTTCCTGATGCCAGTGAAGCTCACGGTATTCACTCTCAACTCCGTAGCTTGTACTGCATTCAAACGGAAAAAAACGCTCCTCTATAAGCGCAGGCTTCGTCATTTTCTTCACATAATCATCTCCCGAGTATATATTTGCTTCAATTATATTCTAGCACATAAGGATCAGCATTTCAACTTACTGCACCCTATTTATCATAAGATACTGCAAAGTTGCACAAATATATTTATAGACATTTCCAAAAAAACATGGTACAATTCAATTACAATATTATTTCTGCTCAGGAGGAATTTTTATGGGATTTATCAAGAAAACATCAGCTGTACTTACTGCTGCCGCAGGCATGATCAGTATCTTTTCTGCCGGCGTTTCCGCCTATGCCGGAGCTTCCGCAGATGTGCAGACTCTTACAGAAGAAACAACAGGCTTCTATGATTACTGGAAGGAAAAATATCTCGCTCAGGATACCTATGTCACCGACGAGACTCACTACTATGTATGGTACAGCGGAGAAACCTACGCTGAAAACGGATATCAGACCAACGTTACCGTCTCCGAGGCTCACGGCTACGGAATGCTTATCACCGCTTCAATGGCTGAATACGACAGCGAAGCCAAAGAGATCTTTGACGGAATGTACCGCTACTATAAGGCTCATCCGAGCGGGATCGGTCCGAATCTTATGGCTTGGCAGCAGGCTGACAACGGCTCTGCAATAGTAAATGCTTCGGGAGCTGACTCTGCAACCGACGGCGATATGGATATTGCCTACGCTCTTCTGATGGCTGACAGCATCTGGGGCAGCGACGGCGAAATCAATTATAAACAGGCAGCTGTCGATGTAATCAACGATATCATGACTTACGAGGTCAATAAAACTGACTGGATACTTCAGCTCGGAGACTGGGCTTACTGGTCGGAGGAGGGCGATCAATATTACTCTGCCACAAGGTCGTCGGACTTTATCGTCCAGTATATGCCTGTTTTCGCCGAGGCTACAGGCGATGACCGCTGGATGAATGTCTACGAAAGCACATACGATATCATCAACAATATCACTGCTCAGTACGGAACCGGAATCCTCCCCGATTTCATCATTAAGGACAGTACTACCGGAGAATTTGTACCTGCGCCCGCAAATTTCCTGGAAAGTGAAAATGACGGCAATTTCTACTACAACAGCTGCCGTACTCCCTGGAGAATCAGCATGGACTACCTCATCAACGGAAATGAGGACGCTCTTGCTTTTGCCGAAGCGCTGAACTCCTTTATCATCGGGGCAACAGACGGAGACCCATGGAACATCATGGCAGGATATACTCCCGAGGGTACTCCCGTTTCTGACTGGAACGACCTCTGCTTTGACGCTCCGTTTCTGGTTGCTGCGGCATGCGGCGATAATGCTGAATGGCACGACGAGGTAAGAAATCTCATTCTTGATTACGGCGAGGATGTCTACTTCGGCGATACGATTGCAATGCTCTGCCTTATCGTTGACGACGGAGGCTGGATCGTTCCCGGAGCGAATGAGACTTCACTGCCGGGCGACGTGAATGCCGACGGTCAGGTTAATTCCGCCGACGCTGTTATGTTGCAGAATTATATCCTCAACGCAGGAACTGTCACCGACTGGAAGGCTGGAGATCTGGCTGAGGATGACGCAATAGACGTGTTTGATCTGATTTTACTGAAAAGAATCATTAAGGGTTAAAGATTAATGGCTGCACAGCGTTTCTGTGCAGCCATTATTGTTATTGTTTCCAGTTTACAAAGCGGTAGCTATCGAGTATCTGGAAGAATTTTGCAAGCCTCTCGTAAGTAGGCTGTGCTTTTTCTCCAAAATGCTCTTCAAGCGGCTCACCCATATCCATAATTTTCTTTTCGCCGTCGATCATCGGCCATACAAAGCTGCCGATTTCATCAAGATGAATATGAGTTACCTTTGGTTTTTTCAAAATCTTCTGAGCTATCCTGTTCATTGCTCCCTTGTTTTCGATGTGCAGAGTAACCTTACCGTCTTCGTCCGCCGACCACTCGATCCACTCGGGACGCACAGGACATCTTTCAAGATAATTTTCGTTTGGATCTATTTTACTTTTCATTCTTTACAGCCTTATCACGTTTTTTCCAGATGGAGAATTTGAGAAGCGATGCAATAATAAGCGCAAATACTGCAATGCTTCCGATTTTTGCAATCGGTTCGGGAAGATTAAGAACTCCCGAAATGTCAACAACCTTATCGAGTCCGAACACAGCAAGCAGAGCGAGAACAATTCCCACAAGACCTTCGCCTGCGATCATGCCTGAGCAGAAGAGAATACCGTCGTTGATAACTTCCTTGTTCTTCTTTTCGTCGCCCTTCATCTTGTCGAACACGAGACGAATGATACCGCCCACGAGTATGCACGCATTGAGGTGAACAGGGAGATATACGCCGATTGCGAACGGAAGAACGGGAATACCGATAACTTCAACGAGGACTGCAATAAACACGCCTACAAAGATAAGCTCCCACGGAAGCTCTGCGCTCATAACGCCCTCAACGATAACCTTCATGAGGTTTGCCTGAGGAGCGGCAAGCTCTTCTGTACCGAAGCCCCATGCTTTATCAAGGAGGAATAATGTACCGCCGATAGCAAGTGAGGATGCGATAACGCCGATAATCTCGCCAATCTGCTGCTTCTTCGGTGTTGAACCGAGGAGATAGCCGGTCTTGAGATCCTGTGATGTATCACCAGAGATAGCTGCTACTATACAGATAACTGAACCGATAGCGATAGCAGCTGTCATACCTGTAGCACCCTCCATGCCTGTAGCCTTGAGGATGAGAGTAGCAATAAGGAGAGTAGCGATAGCCATACCTGAAACAGGATTGTTACTGCTTCCTACGAGACCTACCATACGGGACGATACTGTTGCAAAGAAGAATCCGAATACAACGATAATGAGCGCTCCGATGAAGTTAACCGGTATTGCAGGAATAAGCCAGATGAGAACAGTGAGGACTGCAATTGAGATGAGAACGACCTTCATGCTGATGTCCTGAGTTGTTCTGTCCTGAACGCCTGACGCACCCTTGCCCATGCCCTTGAGAGCGTCTCTGAATGTACGCACAATGAGCGGCAGAGACTTGATAAGACTGATGATACCGCCTGCTGCGAGTGCACCAGCGCCTATGTAACGAATATAGCCTGCCCAGATTCCATTTGCGCCGTCAGCTGCAAAAATCTCGGAAACGGTAAGTCCATCGCTGCTGAATACTACAGCATCGCCGCCGAACATAACGATAAGCGGAATAAGCACAAGCCAGCTAAGTACGCCGCCTGCAAACATAAAGGAAGAGATACGGAATCCACAGATATAGCCTACGCTCATTACAGCAGGATAGATCTGAGTACCGATCTCGCCGGCAAAGCCCTTTACCTTGAAAGCGATCTCGCCGGGAACAGCCTTGAGTCCGTCGATGATGAACTTGAATAAAGCGGCAAAGCCCATACCTGCGAATACAGTAGAAGCACTTGATCCGCCTTCCTCGCCTGCAAGAAGAACCTCAGCGCAGGCTGTGCCCTCGGGATAAGGGAGAATGCCATGCTCTTTTACGATAAGCGCATTACGAAGCGGAACCATAAAGAATACACCAAGCAGACCGCCTATCATAGCGATGAGAGTGATCTCAAGGAGATCAGGCTTGTCTATTCCGGTTGTTTCGTCAGCCGCCCAGATAAAAAGTGCAGGAATTGTGAATATTGCACCGGCAGCAACAGATTCACCTGCTGAGCCGATCGTCTGAACGATATTGCTTTCAAGAATTGAGTTTTTCTTCATTACAACTCTGATTACGCCCATTGCGATTACAGCTGCCGGAATAGACGCCGAAACGGTCATTCCGACTCTTAGTCCAAGATATGCGTTCGCTGCGCCGAATACTACGGCGAGGATTATGCCCATTACTATGGATGTTACTGTAAACTCCGGCGTTACTTTCGATGCCGGAATATACGGTTTGAATTCTGTTTGATTTTTCATATTCGCCTCCGAACCTGTCATTTTCATATGACATAATAGTATTATAATACGCTAATTATAACATATTTCAACACGAAAATCAAGAGGAATTTGTGACATTTTATGGAAAAAGTGTTAATATTGTGAAAAAAACGGTATCCAAATTCAGGATACCGTTTCCATTATGCTATTTATTAGACAAGATTATCTGCTTCTCCTGAGAATTTCCTTGAGATACTCCCAAGTACGTCCGACTGAAGCAATATTCATTCTCTCGGCAGGAGTGTGGATATTCTCGTTATCGGGTCCGAACGAAACCATGTCTGCGTCCTTTATCTTCTCCGAAAAGATTCCGCATTCAAGTCCGGCGTGAATTCCTGTTACTTTCGGAGCTTTGCCGTACATATCTGTATAAGTCTCAACCATCAGATCTCTCAGCGGAGAGTTTTCACGGTATTCCCATGCAGGATAGTCACCGTCTCCGAAAGCAGTTCCGCCGTACTCCGAGACAAAGGAAATCACCTTATCGCACAGACTCTGCTTCTCTTCAATGGAGCTGCTTCTGATAAGAAAATCTGCACAAAGCTTGTCCTCACACAGCGACAGCACTCCGAGATTGAGCGAGGTCTGAACGAGACCCTCCATGCTCTTGCTCATGCTCTGAACTCCGTTGGGAGCACCGTTCAGGAAATTTACTATTTTGTCAGCAGCTGCAATGCTGCAGAATCTCTGAACAGAATCAATCTGCTTTACCGCAAACGATGCGTCAGGCTCAATACCAGCGTACTTCTCCATGAAAGCCTCACCGAAGCTCTCCAGCAGCTTCTCAATATCACTAAAGCAGTCGGAGTCTGTTCCGATAACAACGGACGCATACTGAGGAATTACATTTGCCTTTCCTCCGCCCTTGATACCCGAAATGAGAAAATCGGTATTATTTTTCAGCTCCCCGAGAATCTCGCCCATCACCTTGAACGCATTTGCTCTGCCCTTGTCGATATCCGCACCCGAGTGACCTCCGAGAAGATTATTTACTGAAATTTCGTAACAGAAAGCCTTTTCAGCGTCGGTAAAATCCACAGGAATCTCACATACAGCAGTGATTCCTCCTGCACAGCTCACAGTCAGGATCCCCTCTTCCTCAGAGTCGATATTGAGCATTTTTCTGCCCTTTACAAGCTCAGGATCGAAGTCTATTGCGCCGAACATACCTGTTTCCTCGTCACGGGTGATAACCGCTTCAATCGGAGGATGAGGTATATCATCCGAGTCAAGCAGTGCAAAAATATATGCCATTGCGATGCCGTCATCTCCGCCGAGAGTAGTGCCGTCCGCCCAGAGATATTCTCCGTCGGTGCAGAGAGTCACTCCCTCATTCTGCATGTCCTTAGTACAGTCAGGAGTCTTTTCACACACCATATCCATGTGTCCCTGAATAATAATCGGCTCACTGTTTTCGTAGCCCTCTGTGCCGTCCGCATAAATGATAACGTTTCCGCCCTCATCCTTAACAGCTCTGAGATTTCTCTGCTCAGCAAAATCAAGACAGTACTGCGTAATTTTTTCCGTATTTCCCGAACCTCTGGGAATTTCCGAAATCTGTCTGAAAAAATCAAATACCTTCTCAGGTCTGAGATTGCTTATGTTGTCCATTTTATCCTCCAAACTGCGAAACCCGTCCGCTTTATAACGGACAGGCTCCAGCTCTATATTTTTATATAGTATACCACATTTTTTTGAGGATTTCAATACTTTTATTGTGAATTTCCACAAACACATTATACTTTAATCTAACGGGGAGTGTTTTCACAATCTATTGAGGGAGACCCTTTTGAAAAAGGGTCCGCCTTACTGGCGCGAGTCCCCTCTGTCCTTCGGACATCTCCCCACACTGTGGGGAGTCACCCTCAAACTCCCTCCCTAAAACTTTTATTTAAATTTTCCAGATAGGGGGCATGCCCCCTATCTGGAAAATTTGAGTTGAAGTCTTTGGAAAGGGGTCTGGGGAAGAACCTTTCTTCAGAAAGGTTTTCCCCGGTAGGCTGAGAAAACACTTTCTGTTAAATTAAGTTTATGAGTTTATTGTAGATACGCCGATTGTGACTTCTTCGAGGACGTCGAGGAGCACCTTGACTGTATCAAGGGAAGTCAGCATAGTGATATTATTCTGGGTTGCACATCTTCGGATAGCGACACCGTCCTCGTAATGGACTCCTGAGAGAACCGCACGGGTATTGATTACATAGCTGACGTAGCCTGCACGGATGGACTCGAGAATCTCCTCGCTTCCCTCGCTGAGCTTTCGGCGGATTCTTGTACGGATGCCGTTTTCCTTGAGGAAATTCGCTGTACCCACAGTAGCTTCAATATTGAATCCCATGTCATAGAAGCGGCGCACAAGCGGCAGAGCCTCCTGCTTATCCTCGTCGGCGAGAGTAACAAACACTGTTCCGTAATTCTGGACGTGAACTCCCGAAGCCGTCAGAGCCTTATACATTGCGCGGTGAAGCTTGGCGTCGTAGCCGATAGCCTCGCCTGTAGACTTCATCTCGGGGGAAAGATATGCGTCCATGCCGTTGAGCTTTGAGAACGAGAACGCAGGAGCTTTGACATAGAAACGTTTCTTTTCCTGAGGATAAATCTCATTGATTCCCTGTTCTGCAAGACTCTTTCCGAGTATGACAAGAGTTGCAATATCCGCAAGGCTGTAGCCTGTCGCCTTTGAGAGGAACGGTACAGTTCTCGACGAACGGGGATTGACCTCAATAATGTAAACATTGTCGTTTTCATCAACAATGAACTGAATGTTGAACAATCCGACGATACCTATTCCCAGTCCGAGTTTTTCGGTGTATTCGAGAATAGTTTTCTTTACCTTATCCGAAATGCTGAACGAAGGATACACGCTGATAGAGTCACCCGAATGGATACCTGTACGCTCTACAAGCTCCATGATTCCGGGAACAAATACCTGTTTTCCGTCGCAGACAGCGTCTACCTCGACCTCTTTTCCACGGATATACTTATCTACGAGCACAGGCTTATCCTCATCTATTTCAACGGCGGTTTTCAGATAGTGGCGCAGAGCTTCTTCCTTAGCAATGATCTGCATAGCCCTTCCGCCGAGAACGAAGCTCGGACGAACAAGCACGGGATATCCGATCTCAGCAGCTGCCTTGATACCGTCCTCGATGGTAGTTACTGCCTGACCCTTAGGCTGAGGAATATCAAGCGTTGAAAGCAGCTTTTCAAAGGCATCCCTGTTCTCAGCACGCTCGATAGCGTCGCAGTCGGTTCCGATAATTTTTACTCCTCTTGCTTTCAAAGGCTCGGCAAGGTTGATTGCAGTCTGACCGCCGAGAGTCGCAATTACTCCCTCGGGCTTTTCAAGCTCGATAATATTCATTACATCCTCAACACAGAGCGGCTCAAAATAGAGCTTATCCGAACAGGTATAGTCAGTAGAGACTGTTTCGGGATTATTGTTTATGATGATAGCCTCGCAGCCTGCATCCTTGATGGTCTTGACTGCGTGGACGGTAGAGTAGTCAAACTCCACGCCCTGACCGATACGGATAGGACCTGAGCCGAGAACGATGATCTTTTTCTTATCCGATACAACCGACTCATTTTCCTCCTCATAGGTGGAATAGAAGTACGGGATATAGCTGTCGAACTCAGATGCACAGGTGTCGATCATTTTGTAAACAGGAATAATTTTATTTTGCTTTCTGAGTTCAAAAATATCAATTTCTGTCGTATCCCAGAGAAGTGCAATTTCCTTATCGGAGAATCCCATTCGCTTTGCCTCACGCAGAACAGCGATATCTCCGTGATTTGCGGCAATCTCCTTTTCCATGTCGGTGATATTCTTCAGCTTGCGGATAAAAAATCTGTCGATCGCTGTAACCTTTACTATTTCGTTAATCTCACAGCCGAGTCTCAGAAGCTGAGCGATGGCATAGATACGGTCATCCGTTCCGATTCTGATGTAGTCAAGAAGCTCTGCCTCTTCCATGCCTTCAAACTTGTGGCTGTAAAGATGGAACACGCCGATTTCCAGCGAGCGGATCGCCTTGAGCAGACTTTCCTCAGCTGTTCTGCCGATGCTCATGACCTCGCCTGTCGCTTTCATCTGAGTGCTGAGGGAATTATTTGCGTCAGCAAATTTATCAAACGGGAAACGCGGCATTTTTGTTACCACATAGTCGAGTGCAGGCTCAAACGAAGCGGGAGTATTTGCAATCTGTATCTCGTCAAGAGTCATTCCAACGCCGATTTTCGCCGATACACGGGCTATCGGATAACCGCTCGCCTTTGAAGCCAATGCAGAGGAGCGTGAAACTCTCGGATTTACCTCAATGAGATAATACTGGAACGATTTAGGGTCGAGCGCAAACTGAACATTGCATCCGCCCTCAATTTCAAGCGCACGGATAATCTTCAGTGCACTGTCACGGAGCATATGATATTCCTTGTTCGTGAGAGTCTGCGACGGACACACTACTATGGAATCTCCCGTATGAATGCCGACCGGGTCAAGGTTCTCCATATTACAGATCGTAATGGCAGTATCATTGCTGTCACGCATTACCTCATATTCGATTTCCTTGTAGCCCTTGATGCTTTTCTCAATCAGAACCTGATGTACAGGAGAAAGCGCCAGAGCATTTTTCATAAGTGCAAGAAATTCCTCCTCATTGTCGGCAAAGCCTCCGCCTGTTCCTCCGAGAGTAAACGCAGGACGAAGAACTACGGGATAGCCTATCTTCTCTGCAACTCTGAGTCCCTCTTCAACGGAGTTTGCAATATCAGACGGCAGCACAGGCTCGCCAAGCTCCTCGCAAAGCTCCTTGAACAGCTCACGGTCTTCAGCACGCTCGATACTGGTGCTTTTCGTTCCGAGCAGCTCTGTACGGCACTCGTTGAGAATTCCCTTCTTTTCGAGCTGCATTGCAAGATTGAGTCCGGTCTGACCGCCGATTCCCGGAAGGATCGCATCGGGACGCTCGTAACGGATGATCTTTGCGATGTATTCAAGCGTCAGCGGCTCCATATACACCTTATCCGCAATAGAGGTATCGGTCATTATGGTCGCAGGATTGGAGTTGCAGAGTACGACCTCGTAGCCCTCCTCCTTGAGTGCAAGGCAAGCCTGAGTTCCTGCATAGTCGAATTCTGCCGCCTGACCGATCACAATAGGTCCTGAACCAATGACGAGGATTTTATTTATATCAGTTCTTTTAGGCATTGTTTTTGTCCTCCTTCATCAGATTAATAAAGCGGTCGAACAGGTATGCGCTGTCCTGAGGGCCGGGCGCACTTTCGGGATGATACTGCACGCTGAACACCTTATCCTTATCGCATTTTACACCCTCGATCGTGTTGTCAAGCAGATTGATATGAGTTGCTGTCAGCTCAGTTCCTGACAGGCTGCTCTCATCCACTGCATAGGAGTGATTCTGCGAAGTGATTTCGATTTTGTTTGTTTCAAGATTCCGCACAGGATGATTTCCTCCGCGATGACCGAATTTCAGCTTGTAGGTCTTTGCTCCGTAGGCAAGCGAAATAATCTGATGTCCGAGACAAATTCCGAAAATCGGATATTTTCCAATCAGATTTTTTATGGTATCAATAGTCTGCGGTACATCGGTCGGGTCTCCGGGGCCGTTTGAGATGAAAACTCCGTCGGGACAGAGCTTTTCAATTTCCTCGGCAGGAGTATTCCACGGAACAATTGTAACCCTGCATCCCCGTTTATTCAGCGAGCGCACGATATTCAGCTTCATTCCGCAGTCGATCGCAGCAACGTGATACCGCTCGTTCTCGGCGATCGAGCACCATGCTTCCGTGCAGCTTACCTTTGAAACTGCGTCTGTGGGAATACCGGTCTCTGCGAGAATTTTCAGTCCCTCCTCCAGCGAGGTCGAAGCGTTGGTTATCAGAACCTTTCTGCTGCCGAAATCACGGATCGAGCGTGTAAGCTTTCTTGTGTCAACACCGTATATTCCCGGAACTCCGTACTTCTGCATCACCTTTGAGAGAGACGCTGTACTTCTGAAGTTTGACGGCTCGTCATTGTATTCCCTGACGATCAAGGCTCCGATCGTAGGAGCTTTCGTCTCATAGTCGTCATCCGTCATACCGTAGTTTCCGATAAGCGGATAAGTCATCACTACTGCCTGATAGGTATAGGAAGGGTCGGAGAGTATCTCCTGATATCCGACCATGGAGGTATTGAATACGATTTCGCACACCTTATCCTCAGTATCACCGAAGCCGTAACCGTAATACTCCTGTCCGTCCTCTAAAATAAGCTTTCTGTTATATTCTGTAATCATCCCGGCACCTCGTTTCTCTTTATTCCCACTCCACCGTTGCAGGCGGTTTTGACGTAATATCGTAAACTACACGGGTAATACCGCCCACCTCATTGGTGATTCGGCTGCTTGCTCTTTCAAGAACCTCATAAGGAAGCCTCGTCCATTCAGCCGTCATGAAATCATCGGTTGTAACAGCTCTTAGAGCTATGGTATATCCGTAGGTTCGTGCATCGCCCATTACTCCTACGCTTCGCAGGTCGGTGAGAACGGCGAAATACTGATTTGTTGTACCCTCAAGACCGGCCTTAGCGATTTCCTCACGGAAAATTGCGTCTGCTTCACGGAGAATATCAAGCTTTTCCTTTGTGATCTCACCTATTACTCTTACTGCGAGACCCGGTCCCGGGAAGGGCTGACGCCATACAAGCTCATGCGGAATACCGAGCTGTGTTCCCGCTTCACGAACCTCATCCTTGAACAGCTCTCTGAACGGTTCAACGATCTCATCAAAGGAGATAACATCCGGAAGTCCGCCTACATTGTGATGACTCTTGATGACCGCAGAATCGCCGTTTCCGCTCTCGACAACATCGGGATATATGGTTCCCTGCACAAGAACGTCCATTTTTCCGAGCTTCTTTGCCTCATCCTCAAAAACACGGATGAACTCCTCGCCGATGATTTTGCGTTTCCTTTCAGGCTCTGTAACTCCCGACAGCTTATTGAGGAATCTGTCCTGTGCATTTACACGGATCAGATTCATTCCGAACTGACTGCGGAAGGTCTGCTCAACGAAATCGCCCTCGTCCTTTCTGAGAAGTCCGTGGTCTACGAATACGCAGGTGAGATTCTGACCGATCGCCTTGTGCAGGAGTACTGCTGCTACTGAGGAGTCAACTCCCCCCGACAGAGCAAGCAGGACTCTTTTGCCGGCAAGCTTGCTGCGGTATTTTTCTATGGAGTTTTCCACAAAGTTTTCCATTTTCCACTCTCCGGCGCAGGAGCATATCTCAAACAGGAAATTGCGAAGCATCTGCTTTCCGTAAACCGTATGAGTTACCTCGGGGTGGAACTGAACTCCGTACAGCTTTCGTGATTCGTCGCACATTGCCGCACAGGGACATTTTTCCGTATGTGCGATCACATTGAAGCCGACCGGAGGAGTTTTCACAAAATCAGTGTGGCTCATCCAGCATACGCTCTCTTCCGGAACATCCCTGAACAGCACGTTTTTCTCGGTATAAACAAGAGTCTTTCCATATTCACTGCTGTTCTCGGCACTGCATATCTCTCCCTCCGCCATGTACGCCATAAGCTGGACTCCGTAGCAGATTCCGAGAATCGGGATTCCAAGCTCAAGTATCTCAGGGTCATAGTGCGGCGAGGACTCATCATAAACGCTGTTCGGACCTCCTGTGAAAATAATGCCCTTGTATCCGACGCTTCTTATCTCATCAGCCGAAATTTTATTATACGGCTTTATTTCCGCATATACATGCTGTTCACGGACTCTGCGTGCAATAAGCTGATTGTACTGACCTCCGAAATCCAGAACCAATATTTTTTCTGTCGTATTCTTTTCAACGTTGTTTTTCATAGATTATCCTTTCTGTTTATGTTTTCTGCATTCAAGGAAAATATGTGCAGTAATTCAGCAGAATATACAGCAAAAAAAGAGCGTCTGAGATGTATCAACATCAAAGACGCCCTTGCCTTAATATCACTATTCAATTTCCAGAACGCAGAATTTCATCCTTCCGCAGATATAAAAAGAGACAAAGATACCCTCAAAAAATTAACCTAAAAGACGCCTTTGCCTTTATTTTTCTGTATTATACACCGATGCGCGTAATTTGTCAACCCCTTTTTGCGTTTTTCAATAGAATTGCCTCTTTTTACACTTGACAAAATCTATTTTTAGTAGTATAATACAAACAAATGAGCAAGGGCGTTCATCTTGGTACAGGCTGTTATTTTCTGTACTGAAATGGACGCCTTTTTTAGGAGTGTGTATGTATTATGAAATATTCCAAAGAAGAAGTAATACAGTACGTCATGGAGGATGATGTTAAGTTTATTCGTCTTGCCTTCTGCGATGTATTCGGCAAACAAAAAAATATTTCCGTTCTTCCGGAAGAGCTTCCCCGTGCCTTTGAGGACGGAATAGCTATTGACGCTTCGGCTATTGCCGGCTTCGGCGACGAAACTCATTCCGATCTTCTGCTTCATCCCGACGCTGAGACGCTGATACCGCTGCCCTGGAGACCTGAGCACGGAAAGGTCGTGCGTATGTTCTGCAGCATCTCCTACCCCGACGGCAGACCCTTTGAATGCGATACGAGAACTCTGCTGAAGCATGCCGTCAGACATGCCGAGGACGCAGGCCTCAGCTTCGCTTTTGGTGCAGAGCAGGAGTTTTATCTCTTCAAGCTCGATGAGGAAGGCGAGCCTACTAAAATCCCCTACGACAAGGCAGGCTATATGGATATCGCTCCTGAGGACAAGGGCGAGAATATCCGCCGTGAGATCTGCCTGATGCTTGAACAGATGGGGATACGTCCCGAAAGCTCCCACCATGAGGAAGGTCCGGGGCAGAATGAAATTGATTTCCGCTACTCCGACCCTCTCACCGCTGCCGACAACGCTGTCACATTTCAGATGATCGTCAAGACGATCGCCGGAAGAAACGGTCTTTATGCTGATTTCACTCCGAAGCCTCTGCCGAAAAAGCCCGGAAACGGATTCCACATCAATATGTCTGTGAAAGCGTCGGACGGCTCGGATAATCTGCATTACATGATCGCAGGTATTCTAAGCAAGGTACAGGAGATGACCGTTTTCCTCAACCCTTCCGAAAATTCCTATGAACGCTTCGGAAGCGATAAGGCTCCGGGATACATTTCATGGTCGAGCGAGAACCGTTCCCAGCTTGTGAGAGTTCCGGCGGCAGTCGGCGAATACCGCCGTGCAGAGCTTCGTTCTCCCGACCCGACTGCCAATCCGTACCTTGCCTTCTCGCTGATGATCTATGCGGCTATGCACGGTATTGAGAATAAGTCAGAACCGCCTGCACCAGCCGATATAAATCTCTATAAAGCTGATGAGGAAACGCTTGCGAAATACCGCAGGCTTCCTCAGGACCTCGATACAGCCCGTTCAATTGCAGCCGAAAGTGATTTCATAAAAGAACACATTCCTGCTGCCGTTCTGGAAATTTACTGCAATAAATAACAAAGGAGGGGGAGAATAATGAGTTTGAAAGAACAGGTATACAGCGTTCTTGTCGTATCGGCGGCAGACAGCTTTAACTCGGCTTTGACAGCAATGCTCCCCGAATCAAAATACGACCCCGTTTACACTGTTTCAGGTGTGAGTGCGGCAAAAAGAGCGGCTGCCGAAAGGGAATTCGACTTTGTTCTTATAAATTCACCGCTGCCCGACGATACAGGTACCCGATTTGCTATAGATATCTGTACCTCTAAAGATTCTGCCGTATTGCTTTTTGTAAGAAATGAGATCCATGACGAGATATACAATAAGGTTGCCGAACACGGAGTCTTTACCCTGCCTAAGCCTACATCAAAACCTACTATGATACAGGCTCTCAGATGGATGGCTGCCACAAGAGAACGGCTCCGCAAATCGGTTAGCAAAACTCTTTCCATTGAAGAGAAAATGGTCGAGATAAGGCTTGTCAACAGAGCAAAGCTTCTTCTTATCAGTGAAAAGCAGATGAACGAGCCTGACGCTCATCACTATATACAAAAGTTCGCTATGGACAAATGCATCTCCCGCAGAGAGGCAGCAGAAAAAATCATTGATTCGTTTTCATGAAAATAAGATAAGCCCCGGCTTGTACTGACAGTACAAATCGAGGCTTATTTTTATACAAGCTTATATAAATGAATTCCTATTCCGTAAGAACCTTTACCAGCACCGCGTTATCCTTATCGAGAGCGCCGCTGTCATTCTCATAATCGTAAACCTGCAATGCCACTCTTGTAACAGCGTCGGGCAGCTCTACAGTAATGCTCGTTTCTCCGTTTTCATCGGGAGTATATTCGCCGAGAGATATCTGCACCCATTTTCCGGTCGTTCCGTCGTCATTGGTAATATTCGGATCCCAGTATCCCCAGCCCATATTCAATCGGCTTCCTGTTTCTGCGGAGAGCACAAACGTAACTGTTCTGCCGCCGAGACCGTTGCTCATACGCCATTTTCCTGCGTCTTCCTTAGTGAAGTTCACTGATATTTTCGGAGCTGCGGTTTCTGAGGTCTGCGTCATCTGCTGTCTCAGCAGGCAAAGATCAAAGGCGTCAAGCTGTACATCATCATAAAGGTCGGCGTTTTCACCTGAGATGTGCGTAACCTGTCTGCCAAGCAGATGGCTTTGAAGAGTCTGAATATCCGTGACATCCAGCAAGCCGTCCTCGTTAACATCCCCTGCCATCTCAAAACCGAGCACCTGAAGCGTTTTGTTTCCCGAATAGGTTAAGCCCTCAGGCTCTGCTGTATTGCGGAATACCTGAGTTGAACAGTTCCACTCCTTGAAAATATAGCAGTCTGTTGTATCCATATAGACTGTATTGTCATAGACCTTGTTATTCTGTCCCCAGCCGTCCAGCTGCACATTTGCGTCAAAAGCATACAGTACGTTCTCGCAGCCGTTCCGGTAACCGATGTTATTACGGATAACTGCATTGTTTCCTTTTATCTCAACAAAGCTGTCTCCGCCGTTTTCGCCCATCATACCCGTACCGTCAAAGGTACAGCCTTCCACAAGCGTGCCCAGAGTGTATTCCTTGATATCCACATGATCGGCTGCTAGATTCGGTCCGAACCGGCAGTTTCTGACTGTGTTGTAATGGCAGTCATAGCCGTAGCCCTCAGTGTTTTTGGAGCTTCCTATGTAAACGCCTTCACCGTAAGCGGGAGTGACAGTACCTGCGTCATGGACATAGCAGCTTTCTACAAGACAATAGGAGCTGTTATCACGCAGATGAATAGCCTCTGTACCAGTATTAAATACCTCGCAACCGGAAATCACGCTGTAATTTGAATTATCAAGCACAATGCCTTTCTGTGCGTTTGATACCTTGAGGTCTTTGATATTCCAGTAATCTCCTGTGATATAAAGAGCCATTTTGTTTTCCTGCGCTGCACCGCTTATAACTGCAGGATTTTCGGGATCCTCGCTTCTCAGCGTAATCGGCTTCTCTGCCGTACCCTCACCGTAGGAGTAGAACGCTGCCCATTCGCCGAGCCATTCATCATTGGTATAGGTTCCCTCAGCAAGAATTATTTCGTCACCTGCCTGAGCGTCAGCAAGAGCGTCAATAAGCTCCTGTGCATTGGTGACATACACCTCATTTACGCTCTCCTCCGCGTGTATACCATAGGCAGTCACAGCGGTACACAGCGTAATGCCTGCAATCGAAGCAGCGAAGAATTTTCTTTTCATTATGAATACCTTCTTTCTTTGACGGCTTATTCATTCTCAGAATACATCAAGCGCCTGATATTTCACAATATTATTATACATCAGGATTGATTTTTTGTCAATGATGCTGTTTTCTTATTTTCCAAATATCCTTGAAACCCTGCACTCCGTATGCTATAATGATTCTATCGCACCCCAGCCAAGAGCATGTTCTGAATTTTGAACGGAGGGAAAAACATGTTTACTAACGTTGCATATCTGCACAATTCATTATCAGATATTGTTGACCTGAGCAAGCCGCTGATCGTCACAAGCTGCGGTTATTACCGTGTACACAGCAGACCCGTTGTAACAACAGAACGTCCAAGCGGCAGAAAGGATTACCAGCTTCTGTATATTGCATCAGGAAAGGCGCATTTTTACTTCGGCGGCAAGGAGAATATCATTACTGAGGGAAATATGATTCTTTATCGTCCGGATGAGCCGCAGAGATACCTCTATTATGCGTCCGACAAAACAGAGGTTTACTGGGTTCATTTTACCGGCTGCGATGCAGATACAATTCTCAGGTATTATGAGCTTCCCGACTCTGAAAATGTTTTCTATACGGGAACATCTCCCGATTATCAGTGGCTTTTCCGTCAGATGATTCAGGAGCTCCAGCTTTGCCGTGCAAACTATGAGGAGCTTCTGTCACTCCTGCTGCGTCATATTTTCCTGATGATCAACCGCTACCTCAAAGAGGGCAGAAAAATGGGCAGCGGCATTCAAAATGAAATTGAACGTGCTGCCCATTATTTTAATGAAAACTACAGCTCTCAGATCAATATTGAGGATTATGCGAAATCACGGCACATGAGTGCCTGCTGGTTTATCCGGAGCTTCAGGCAGATCCTCAAGGTGACTCCCATGCAGTATATTTTATCACTCCGCATGGCGAACGCACAGAGTCTCCTTGAAAACACAGAGTACAATATAACTGAAATCGCCGAAGCAGTGGGATATGATAATCCTCTTTATTTCAGCCGTCTTTTCCGGAAGCATGTCGGAGTTTCTCCGTCAGCGTACAGGAAATCGAGATGTGATAACGATTAAGAAATAGATGCTGTTCATTTAAGCTCTGTTAAAACAGCATTTTTGACTGTATAATTTCCGACAGCTCCGCCGTAGCTGAAATACAGGAACCAGTCATTGTATGTATCGTAATCAACTGTAAACATAAACGAATATCGCTTTAAATCCGAGGTAAGCGGAGCTTCTCCTACCCAGCAGGTGGGATATGTTCCGTCCTCTGCCGCTCTGCACAATCCGAAATAGAAAACTGTGTCCTCGGTGCAGGATGCCTCAAATGAGAGCACATAGGTTTTGCCGTCCTCAAGAGTGAGATTTCTTGCCTGTGACTGAATCTTATGAGGCTTTTCACCTGCCTGAGTGACATTGGCGTAAAAAGCGTCCGCCGAAGAATCGGCGCTGAATGTACCTACGCCGCTTGAAGAATGATATGTCCACGCGGAAACATCGGGCAGCATATTGTTTTCATAGATAACTCCAATAAGGAGCTTTCTCATCTCAACCATATCAAAAATGTCAACGGAGCCGTCATTGTTGATATCGGCAGGAGCATACTGCTCGGCAGTATGCTCGAGCTTTCTGAGAAGATAGCTCTGGAGAGCGACTGCGTCTGCGGAATTTACGTTTTGGTCAAGATTAACGTCGCCGTCAATTACGTCCGCATCGCTGAAATTCGCCTGAATCGTAACTGCGTCGCTGAAAGAAACTGTAATCGTTTCCTCTGTAGAATCACTGTAGCCCGACCAGCCTGTAAAGGTCTGACCCTCAGCAGGAACAGCTGTGAGAGTAACAGGGAAATCAGTATAGTACTGTCCGCTCCAGCTTCCAGAGGTGAGGTCGGGAGTAATTGTATTGATCTTGATCTGACCGCTTCCGTTTCTCTTCAGAGTGACAGTCTCGAGAGTACCCGTCATGCCAAGGTAGCTCTTCATGTGCGGAAGAGTATAAGCTGCACGGTTTTCAAGGAAAGTGCGGATTGAGTCGATCGTCTCAAGATGCATGTCACCGGTATGGTCTATTCCCATGAGATTCCATCTGTCCAAGCTCTGAGCTACGTTTTCGGAATATGTATCCGTACTGTATTTTTCAAGATACGGCTCGGCTGTTTCAGGAGCAAAGACATAGTTTGCATAGTCCTGATATGTAAGAGCAAACTGCTTTCTGAATTCAGCATTATTCAGAAGCTCCCTGAACGTTATGACAGGCGTATAGTCGCCCTTGCTATCGATTCTTGTGAAGGTATCGTACTGATATCCCTCAACACCGCCGTAATATTCACCGTTGATCAGCTCATAGCTTAAACCCATTGTATAGTCGAGGTCGTAAACGATGAATCTCCATCTTCCGTCGGAATAGGGATTATCTGCAATTGCGGCACCGTTATTCTTCCATGCAGCAATGTTATATCCAGGCCAGTCTATCGTTGCAAGATAAAGACCTGTACAGTAATGCTCTATGAGGCTCTGCATATCTATTTTGCTTTCAAGATAGCTGTAAGCTGACTCATTTGCAGGGTCATTGTACTTGACATATTCGCCGAGATACCACCATTCGTCTGAATCGTCGGAGGTGCCTTCCTCAAGCTCACCGTTCTTCATGAGAGCAACCTGATCCTCCGGGATATCGTAGTGAGACTCAATGTAGTCGTTGGAAAGCTTCTCGTACAGCATATACATTCCCCAGTATTCGCCGTCGAGGAAAACAGCGCAGGGTTTCGATTCGGCGTTTACAACCGATTCTCTGTCCTCAAGCATATCTTGTGCAATGTAGTCGCGCACACGAGCCATAATATCATTTGTAACCGCACGCAGACTTATTGAATCGTACTTCTTGATTTTCTTGCCGAGCTTTGAAATATTGTCCTCAAAAAGCTTGTAATCCAGCTTTGAGTCTCCGTAATCGCTTCTTGCATAGAGATTGAAGCTCTTCTGAGTAGAGTTTCTGGTAGAGCTTCCCTTGATACGGATACCCATATCCTGCTTGTGAACAGCCTCGCCGTTCTCGAAAAGCTCAACAGTCACGGGACGTTCCCATGTCCTGCCCTTAGAGAAGAAGTTAGCGATATTATCTGTATCCCATTCGCTCTTATTTGCATCATAAGAGGAGCTGTTTTTCCAGTTGACATACTGGTTTCCGGCAACATAGATTCCCGTATCGGAGTCAAAGAGATTGTCAGGATCTGTAACAAGCGAGACTACTGAAATATCCTTATAATATTCAAGCTTCTCGGAATCGGCGATCATGTATGTATTGGTGACTGTTTCGGAAAAATCTCCGTCAGCATTTTTCACCGCAGCACGGACTACAGTTACCTTGTCCACATTAAAATCAGGAGCGTTATATGCCATTTTCAGCGTAATTGACTGAGCTGTATCGTCATGCTGATACTGGCTGTACACATTTTCCTCAACTGTACGGTCGTACATCTTAACAGCTCCGTTATAGAGTATCGCTGAATCCGAGGTCGTCGGATCGCTGCCGTCGAGAGTATAATAAATCTTATTGCCGGAAGCTGCTTCAAGAGAAAGCTCGAATTCAGTATCATAGAAGCCTGAGCCTGCGGAAAATACAGGCGCTGGTACGGAAACGATATTTTCAGCTCCGGGAGTTGGAGTCATCGACGACCATGTTTCCGAAGAATCAGGCGAGCGTCCGTATGTAACATCCTCGGCAAGCGCAGGAGTAGTTACTGTCTGGAGCTGAGTTCCCTCGGGATCGGTGATAGTGATAGTCTCACCGCTCTTGCTCAGACCGAAGCCTGTGTGATATTCGGAATCAGTTGAAGCCTGCTTTGAGGCATAGATTATGTCATACTCGCCTGCTTCAAGAATATATCCTTCGGGGAAAGTCCATTTATACGGATTCGCAGCGTCATCTGACAGTCCGCATCCGCTGAGGTTTACTGCCGTTCCGCAGGGATTATAGATCTCGATCCAGTCGGAAGCAGTTCCGTAGCTGTCAAAAAGACAATTCTTATTCTGAACGCAGACCTCGTTGATATAGACAGCGCCTTCCTTATCGGGATACAGGATATTATTGTCTGTTCCCTCTGCCGGAGGATTTCCCGAAACAAGCTCCAGCTTTACATTGTCAATGTATACGTTATGCTCAGCGAGATCCGTGCCCTGGTCTCCGCAGGTAAAAGTGATCTGGGCATCGTTTATAAGACTTTCAGTCATTGTAAAGGTATCAGTGTAGGTCTGGGGAGTTGAAGAAGCATTAACGTTTCTCCATGAAACGCCATGGTAATCGCCGGAAGATTTCTGAATCATTGCCTCAACATAACGGTTTATTGTAGATGAGATCTCATAGGTCAGACGATATTCGCAGCCCTCATAAAGAGAAAGCCCCGGATAATATAGCTGAACGCTGTAGCTGAGGTCGCCTTCGCTGACAACATTCATGACAGCTTTTCCGCTTGCTGCTGAAAGCGAAGCGGAAGCCGACTCGTCTACATAGGTTGACCAGCCCGTAACGCCGTCGGAAAAGTCCTCATCAACGAGAACACTTGCAGCTGCGGCATTAAATGCAGCTAATGGAGCGCAGCTCATTATGACAGCGGCGGCTGAAAA
>JAFTPG010000102.1 GCA_017463375.1 Ruminococcus sp.
GTCAGACTGCATAAAAACTACAAACGAAGCCAAGCCGCACTACCGCTATGCAATGGCAAGAGGTCGTGAGCTGAGAAATCTCAGATGCGACGCTTCAATCTGCGGATATCTGCTCAATACCTCCGCTTCCGAGTATACGATCGAGAAGCTCTGTGCGGAGTATTCGGTTCATTACTGCTCCGAGAACGGTGAATATGCGGATCTGGCTTCACTGAGAGACCTTACGGAAAAGCTCCGTGCCGAGGTTGAAGCCGAGGGAATGACATCGCTTCTTGAGAATATCGAAATGCCGCTGACGGAGGTTCTTGCCGCAATGGAACACGTCGGAGTGCGTGTAGATGCGGACGGAGTAAAGAGCTTCGGAGCCGACCTCACGGAAATGATTGAAGAGACAAGTCAGATGATTTATGACGAAGCAGGTCACGAGTTCAATATCTCCTCTCCCAAGCAGCTCGGAACCGTTCTGTTCGAGGAGCTGGGACTTCCTGCGAAAAAGAAAACGAAAAGCGGTTATTCCACCAATGCGGATGTCCTCGAGGAGCTTCGCAGTCAGAGTCCGATTGTTGACAACGTGCTGAAATATCGTCAGTACACGAAGCTGAATTCCACCTACGTTGCGGGACTTCTCGACAAGGTCGCCGAGGACGGCAGGATCCATACCTGTTTCAAGCAGACCGAAACAAGAACGGGAAGAATCTCTTCGACCGAGCCGAATATGCAGAATATTCCCGTGCGTACTGAGCTTGGCTCGCAGATGCGTAAATTCTTTGTTGCGGAGCAGGGAAGAATTCTTCTTGATGCCGACTACAGCCAGATTGAGCTGAGAGTCATGGCTCACCTGTGCGGAGACAAAAACATGATCGACGCATTCGTATCGGGAGAGGATATCCATACCTCCACAGCGGCGCAGGTGTTCGATATGCCGCCTGTTATGGTCACTTCCGAAATGAGAAGTGCGGCTAAGGCGGTTAATTTCGGAATCATCTACGGAATCGGAGCTTTCTCGCTCTCAAAGGATATAAACACATCGGTTGCTCAGGCGAAAAAATATATAAGGGACTATCTCGACAAGTATCCCAAGGTTGAGAAATTCATGAACGAAACCGTGGACAGTGCAAAGGAAAACGGATATGTTTCAACGATGTTCGGCAGAAGGCGGAGAGTTCCCGAGCTTTCCTCGTCGAACAAAATGCTTCAGGCGGCAGGAAAGAGAATTGCCATGAATACTCCCGTGCAAGGAACTGCCGCAGACCTCATCAAAATAGCGATGATTAACGTTTACCGCCGTCTGCGTGAGGAGAAGCTCGATGCGGAGCTTATCTTGCAGGTTCACGACGAACTGATCGTGGAGTCCTCTCTTGCCGATGCAGAACGTGCCGCTGAGATTCTCGGCGAGGAAATGAGAAGCGTATGCGAAATGAAAGTTCCGCTTGCCGTGGACGTAAACAAGGGGGAGAGCTGGTATGCTGCAAAGGGCTGATAGGAGTACCTCCGCTGAGCTTTTTGCGGCTCTTGCGGAGCTTGAAAAAATCACAGTCGGACAGGATGGCTGGTCTGCGGAGAGCTTCCGCAGTGAAGCCGCAAAGGAAAACGGCTTTGTACTGTACATCATGGACGGAAATAATGTAATCGCTCTGCTGACGGGATATTCCGCATACGGTGAGGGAGATATCACCAACGTTGCGGTTCACCCCGGCTATCGCAGAAAGGGACTTGCTCAGAAATTGATTGCTGAGTTTGAACGCCTGCTCCCCGAGGACTCCGAGGAGATTTTCCTCGAGGTGAGAGAGAGTAACTCTCCTGCGATAGCCCTGTACGAAAAATGCGGATTTGAAATACTCTCCGTGCGGAAGAATTTTTACAGCAATCCCTGTGAAAATGCGATTGTCATGAAGAAAAGTGAGGTTTGATATATATGCTTATACTTGGAATTGAAAGCTCCTGCGATGAGACAGCCGCAAGCGTTGTCAGGGACGGCAGGGAGATTATCTCCTCTGTAATCTCCACGCAGATTGAGGAGCATAAAAAATACGGCGGAGTTGTTCCCGAGATAGCTTCACGCCGTCACTGTGAGAATATTCTTGCGGTCACAAGGCAGGCTCTTGACGAGGCAGAAATAACACTTGACGACGTTGACGCAATTGCGGTTACATACGCTCCGGGACTTATCGGAGCACTGCTTGTCGGAGTAAACTTCGCAAAGGGACTTGCTATGGCCTCGGGAAAGCCGCTTGTTCCCGTGCATCACATTGCAGGTCATATTGCCACGAACTACCTGACTTTCCCCGAACTGGAGCCGCCGTATCTCTGTCTGGTGGCAAGCGGCGGTCACAGCCATATTATCGAGGTTCTCTCGTACACGAAATTCCGTGTTGTCGGCAGAACCCGTGACGATGCGGCAGGCGAGTGCTTCGACAAGTGCGCCAGAGCAATGGGATTCCCATACCCCGGCGGAGTCCATATCGACAAGGCTGCTCAGACGGGCGACCCGACTGAATTCAAGCTTCCTCATCCGACGGTTGCCGGAAACGAGTTTGATTTCAGCTTCTCCGGACTGAAAACCTCGGTTATCAATCTTGTCCACAACTCCGAACAGAAGGGAATAGAGCTGAACTTCAATAATCTTGCGGCGAGTGTTCAGTCTACTATTTCCGAGCTTCTCACGGACAGAACAATCAAAGCGGCAAAGGCTCTGGGTTATAAGAGAATCGCTCTTGCAGGCGGAGTTTCCGCTAATACGGGAGTTCGTGCGGCTCTTTCGGAGGCTTGCGAAAAGAACGGCTTTGAGTTCTATATGCCGAGCAAATCTCTCTGCGGAGACAATGCGGCTATGATTGCGTGTCAGGGATATTATAATTTCCTCAGCGGAATTACTGCCGACGAGAGTCTGAATGCGGTTGCAACGCTGTCGATGGAGGATATATAATAATTTTTTTAAAATCGGGCGGATGATATCCGCCCCTACGTTTAGGGATATAACAAATTTGCTGAAATACATAATTTCGGCAAAAAGGCTCATAATACACCCAGAGGTGAGATTATGAGAACAGAGGACTACTATTATTCTCCGATAATTACGGATCTGAAGAAGAATCTCGAGGAAATAAAGCGGATTTCGGGCGGCTCGACCGACCTTATGATAAATGAGTTTGTCTGCGGAGGAATAGACTGTGCACTGCTCTGCTGCGAGGGAATGCTCTCGACGCAGACCATTACCGAGCTTATTTTCGAGCCGCTGATGCACGTCGAGAAGAAGCTTAACTCCCATGAGCTTTTCAAGCATATCCGGACAAAGCTGCTTCTTTCGATAGACCAGCCCGTTGCCGAGAACTACGGAACTCTTTTCCGTACTCTCAATTCAGGCTTTGCGGTGCTTATTGCCGAGGGAATGAACATAGCTCTTGCGTTCGGAGTTCAGGGCTTTGCCATGAGAGGCATCTCCGAGCCGTCGGGCGAGGCGAATATTATGGGTGCTCACGAGGGCTTTGTGGAGGTCATACGAACCAATATTTCGCTCATACGCAGAAGGTTAAAGAGTCCGTTTCTCGTTACGAAGCTCTTTGTCAAGGGCGACAAGAGCCAGACGGATATGTGTATCTGCTATATGCAGGACAGAGTTCCTGAAAAGCTGCTGAATCAGATTAAGGAGTCCCTTGACGAGATGGAGCTGGAGTCCGTGCTTTCCACAGGCTATGTGCGTCCATTTGTGGAAAAAAGGAGCTTTGAGCTGTTCAGCTCCACGGGAACTACCGAGCGTCCCGATGTGCTTTGCTCGAAGCTGATTGAGGGCAGAGTAGCGCTCCTGATAGATGGCGTTCCGTTTGCGATCGTGATTCCCAGGCTTTTCTGCGAGAGTTTCCAGACTCTTGACGACTATGCGTTCAAGCCGTATTACTCCACCTTTATCCGCTGGATTAAGTATGCGGCATTTATAATTGCAGTGCTGCTTCCGTCGCTATATATTGCGGTGGCGACATATCACCCCGAGCTGCTGAACAGCACGCTGCTGATGATTCTTGTGGAATCCGAGGCAAAGGCTCCGCTGTCGCTTATGACAGAGGCGCTGGGAGTTCTTTTAATGTACGAGATTATCCGTGAGGCAGGAATCCGACTGCCGAAGCCTGTCGGAGGAGCTGTAAGCATAGTCAGCGGACTTATAATCGGAGATGCGGCAGTACAGTCGGGACTGATAAGCACTCCCTTGCTGACTATATCAGCTCTTGCGGTAATAAGCGGATATGTTGTTCCCGAGCTTAATCCGACGGTGACAATGCTGAGACTTGGATTCCTTGTTGCAGGCGGACTTCTGGGACTTTTCGGAATCAGTCTGCTTGCGTGTGCGGTTCTTGTGAACATCTGTGCTACGGAGGACTACGGATTCCCGTATACAGCTCCGCTGTCGCCTTTTAAGAAAGGTGGAATGAGAGATACGGCTGTACGGACGGGCTTCCGCAGAATGCAGTCGGGCGGCTTTACGGTGGAGGAGTACCATGAATAGAGTATCCTGCGGTCAGTTTGCCGCACTTCTGCTGATAACGGACGCATTTGCGCTGTTCTGCCTGATGGGAAATGTCAGTATCATAACGGCGTGCGGATTCGTAACGGGAGTCATTTTGCAGTTTCTTATCTCGATTCCGACAGCGAATTTCTACAAAAACGGCGGAACGCTGAAAAGCTCGCCCAAGCCGTTTGCGTGGTTTTATCTGATATATATTGTTCTTTGGGGAGGACTTCTTTTTGTCATGCTGTGGAACGCATCCGAGGAGATAACCATACCTGCGGAGAAATTTTCGCTTATTCCCGAAAAATTCATTATAACAGGACTTATTGCGGTTACCTGTCTGTATGCGTCGTCTCCGGGAGAAAAGGCACTGTCCCGTGCGGCACTCATCACCGCAGCACTGGGAGCTGTCTGCATTGCGGTCATTGTGATAAGTGCGATTCCTAAAAGCAGAGTGGAATATCTGGCAGATTTGTCCTGTTCGGATGGATTTTTCAGTGAGCTTTCACGCGGCTTTGTTCTCAGCGGAGGTCTGGGAAGCTTCATAGTACTGCTTGGCTTCACAAAAGGGACTCCTTTGAAAAGTGCCGCAGGCTACTTTATAGGAAAAGCGGTACTCTTTGCAGTAGTTCCTGCGACAGCGGCGGCAGCAGCCGGAGGAATCATGGAGATTACGGATTTCCCGATAATCACAGCGGCAGAGCTTTCACAGCCCTTTTCCTCACAGAGAATAGACTCGCTTTTTCTGATAATTTTTGTAATACTGGCAGTTTTTGCGATATCCGTTCAGACCGTTACAGCGTCGTATCTTCTGAGCACCGTGATTCCGTCGTTCAAGAGATTCCGAAGTACGGCAGTTCTTGCGGCGATGACAGGCTCGGCATTTCTTATGTCGGGAATCAATCAGTACAGCGTGATTTACTCGATAGCCGTAGTTATGGCAGCTGCTGTTGTTCCGCTGCTGATGGTTCTCAGCAAAAGAGCAGAAAGGAGAACCTGACATGAAAAAATCAGCAGTATTGGCAATTCTTGCAGCAGCGGCAATGATGACGGGATGTACCTCAGCGGAGCAGGTTTTCGACAAGAATTATGTTCGCGGATTTTCCGTCGAGGGCGAAAACGGAAAAGCGGCAGTTTTTTCGTTTTATGATGAAAATGTTGAGCCTTACTCGTCCTTCGCCGGAGACTTGTCTGCGGTAAAAAAAGAAGCCGAGCTTGGACTCGGAAAAACAGTTTTCACTGGTCACACTGAGATCATCGTCCTCGGAGAGTGCGACTATGCGAGCGTTCTGGAGTTCATGCTCAATGACTGGAAGGTCTCTCCGTCTTGTCTGGTAGTCTACGGAGGACCGCTGTCGGCATATATTATGGAAACCTACGGAGCAGAGAAGCTGACTGATTCTGTGAATCATATAATAAAGCAGGGCAAGGCTCCTGAATGCGATATTGTGACAGTTCTGGGAGGACTGCTCAGCGATGAAAGATCCGCCGAGATCCCCCTGATAGGAGAAAGCGGATTCGTCGGGACGGAGATTATTTCAGTGAAGTAAATGCTCTCGTAACGAGGGCAGAATTTCGGGACGCCGAGGGCGGCGTCCTTGCTTTATGTAATTGCAATATGTAGGGGACGGCGTCCCCGACGTCCCTCTAATTACATACGTCCATCTGTGGGGCGTCGAGGACGCCGCCCCCTACAAATTCAAGCAAAAAGTTGAATTTCAGCCGTTACAAGGCATTACAAATGTTGTTACATACAAGGAGAATCATCATGAACAAAAAGAAATCCACAAACTGCGAAACCTGTACCAACTATGTCTACGACGAGGACTACGACTGCTACACCTGCATGGTCAATCTCGACGAGGACGAAATGGCTCGGTTTATTGCAGGAACAAACTATGCCTGTCCGTATTACCGTCTTGATGACGAATACGGGGTAGTACGTCATCAGAATTAGAATTGCCGCATACATATAAAACAGCGGCTGAATATCAGAAAATTATGGCAATTGTGCACAATTTACAACAATATGCATTGTTAAAAACATAGATTTTGAAGTTTTTCACAATAAATATATTAAAAACCGCTTGAAAAATGTGAAAAATGTGGTATAATATAGACATAAGATATGAGGCTTCTCCCTCTATCAGTCTCATATCTTATCCTAATTCTTATTTGCAGCGATACATTTGCTATAATTTTTCAGTCATTGGGGGTAGAGTCCGTTGAACAAAAGAATAATTACAATCGAACGCCAGTACGGAAGCGGCGGAAGCAATATAGGCAAGCTTGTTGCCGAAAAACTGGGCGTAAATTACTATCACAGAGCTGTTCTGGAAAAAACAGCCGAAAAATTCGGTCTTGCTCCCGAACATCTTGAAAGTGCTGAGGAAAATGTTCCGACAAGCTTCCTCTATTCGCTGATGATTTCTGCTAATCCGACAAGATCAGCTGCGGATTCTCTTCCGCTCTCGGACAGAGTTTTCCTTGCCGAAAGCGAGATCATAAGAAATCTTGCCGCAGGCGAGCATAGTTTTGTACTCGTCGGCAGATGCGGAAATTATATCCTCGAGGAATGCGGATGCTTCAGCGTGTATATCTACAGCAATAAGGAAGACCGCCTTAAAAGAGCTGTTGAAGAATACGGAATCGAGCCGAAAAAGGCTGAATCCACTATCAAGAAGTTCGATAAGCGCCGTGAAACATTCTATAATGTCAACACGGGAAAGCTCTGGCAGGATAAGGAGCAGTATTCGCTCTGCCTGAACAGCGGCGAGCTGGGCGATGAGCTGTGTGCAGATATCATTGTAAAGGCTTTTCAGGAATATAATTCCGGACAAAAATAAAAAAGGTACCTATGAGTACCTGAAAAGCTTGTAATGATATTGTGCAGGTTTTTCAGATTCTCATAGTTAATATATCTCTCTTATTCGATAACTCCCGTAGATCTTTCTGCGGGAGTTTCGGTTTTTTCGCAAAAAAACGGATGAATCTGTGATTCATCCGTTTCAGAATTATGACATCATTATGGTGAGGATCGTATTTCCTGCAAGCAGAACAAACGCAATAATCATTGGAAGCGAGGTTTTCGCCACTGCGAAGCCTCTGCGGCTCTGCTGAGGAGTAGTTCTCGGCAATTTGTTCTTTAATGAGAATTCGATAAACAGAACAAGTCCGGCAACTGCCATCAGGAGATAGACGATATTCACGGCTCCGATAATCAGGTAGCTGTCCTCAAATTCCGTTATAGCAAAGTTGATAACTGTCGCTGTCGTATTGACAAACATATGGACGATAATCGACGGGAGAAGAGAATTATGCTTGATCGAGATGTGTGCAAGGAACATTCCGAGCAGAAATGCAAGCATGAACTGCGGAAGATTTCCGTGAGCGAGCCCGAAGAATACTGATGAAGCAACAATGGCAAATCGCTGGTTCGCTTTGGAAAAGGTTTTCAGAACCATTCCTCTGTAGAAAAGCTCCTCCGTAACCGGAGCAATGATGCACTGGTAGATGATCAGTATGATAGTTGCCGGGAATGTCTCCGCCAAGCCTGAATTATCAATCATTGTCGAGTATCCGTATTTGCTGAGTATATCTGAAAAAATAGTTGAGAAAATCGCAGCTCCGTACTGGATGAAAATGGCAGAAAAGCAGTACTGAACAGCCTTCCCGACGGTGAAATCACGGGTTTTCATCAGCGACGAGCCGCCCTGCTTAGACCATTTCAATCCGATAAAAGTGAAAAGAACGTTTGCTATAAGATAAGTAACTGCCGTTATTGAAATAATGATTGACGAGCTGTATGCATAGTTGTAAAGAGTCTCATACGGAACGTCCGGATTTTTGAGCTGGAGCACAAACATTGCGACTCCGATAGCGATCATAGAAAAGAGCATGGTGAACAGGAAATGGAATATAATACTGCTTCCTCCGATTGAATAGAAACGCCTGAGACGCTTTTTCTCTCCTTTGTGAGGCTCTACCGGAATCTTGCATCCGGGAATTTCTATCTGCGGAACAATATCAGTGTAATCGCCGTTATAATCGGGATATTCCGTAGGATTATCAAACGGATTTTTCTTGTCGATCATTGTGCTGGTCTGAATCTGCTGCTCTTTCTGCTCCAGCTGTTTGTGGAGCTCGTAAATTTCATGGTTCAGCGCAGCAATCTGAGTCTGAAACTGTTCGGGTGTCATATTTTCGTCCATTTTATGCCTCCGTTCTGTTAGATACAGTTTATCAAATATATACCCTTTATTATATCACATTTCGGCAAAGAAGTAAATACCTGAAATTATTTTTGTTTTGTTCAGTAAATTGTTATTCAACGGGGAGTATCTTCGTAACCTATTGAGGGAGACCCTTTTGAAAAAGGGTCCTCCCTCAAACTCCCTCCCTAAAACTTTCAATTAAATTTTCCTTATAGGGGCATGCCCCTATAAGGAAAATTTGACTAGAAGTCTTTGGAAAGGGGTTTGGGGAAGAACCTTTCTTCAGAAAGGTTTTCCCCAGCAGGGTACGAGGATAGTTCTCCGCTGAACAATAATTTACAGGTGCAAATTGTTCGAGCTGGCTATTCATAAAAGTATAAAAAAACGGTGGAAGTGCTATAGACAAATTATACAAAATGTGATATAATACATATGATATTACTGAAAATACTGCCTGTTAAGCGGCGGAAAGAAAGGAATTGATATGCTTCACGAAAAATCCTGCGGCGCCATTGTTTATCGCAAATTTCACGGCAACACCGAGATTTTGCTGATACGGCACGTCAACAGCGGTCACTGGTCGTTTCCGAAGGGGCACGTTGAAAGCGGCGAAACGGAAGTTGAGACGGCGAAACGTGAAATTATGGAAGAAACCTCTATTGATGTTATAATCGACCCGACATTCAGAGAAACCGTTACCTATTCTCCGAAAAAGGATACGGTGAAGGTTGTGGTATATTTTCTGGCAAAGGCAAAGAATGTGGATTATGTTCCTCAGGAGGGCGAGATTTCGGAGATACGCTGGGTGGATATCGCCCATGCAGCTCATGTTCTTTCGTATGAAAATGACCGTACAATTGTGTCAAAGGCGAAAAATGCAATCAAAGATGTTCATTGAAAAGCTCCGGATACTCTGCGAATGGTATCCGGAGCTTTTTATTACAATATGTTCGTAAGGAGCGGAGTTTCACTGTTCTGAAGCAGACGTATCATTTCGGAAAGCTCGTCGAGGTCGGCGGAGATTTCCTCGCTTCCGTTTTCAAGCATGGGGATTATCCTTGAGTTGATACGGCTGATTTCGGTCATCTTATCGCTTTTAACCATTATGCTTGCGGTTTTCCGGAAGGCTTCCCATCTCTGTTCAAGCTTTTCAGCGGCGGCAAGAGCAGAGCTGCTGTCATTTTTTTCTATGCTGATACGGATATCATCGGTCAGCTGCAAAAGCTCGTCGCAGCGCCTGTTGATGCGGATTCCGAAAAAAATGCTGAGTATTATCAGCAGTGAAAGAATACCTGCACTGATTTTAACTCTTGTCATTTGTTTTTCCTCCCTTGCTGATTCTTGGCGGAGCTTCGTTTTTCTCGGCGATATAGTAGCTGCCCGAGCTGTCCGCAGCCATAAGCAGAACGTCGGAGGTCTCAAGCTTTTCCTTTTGGAGAATGCGGCTTATCTTTTGCCGGTCGAGACCTGCAAAGGCTATAGCTTTATCTGAGATTTTTCCGTCTGCTATTACGATCTGCGGAGGATTGCTGTTCTGCTTGGAGATATTGAGGTCAGAGCATGCCACGTTTTCACAGGATGCCTTTTTCATTACCGATACGCTTCCTGTGGTTTCGACAATAGCGTACTGAACCTCGTCGAGACTGAAAATATTGTTTCCGCGTAAAGCTGTCATAAGGTCATCCACGGAGAAACGCAGATCCCGCAGAACCTTTCGGTCGATTTCGCCGTTGCTGATAATAATTTTCGGATGTCCCGAGATAATTTTCCTCATCTTAGGATGCTTCAGAGAAAGCCACGAGACGATTACCTCAAAGCAGACAAGCGAGAGTATCGGAGTGACTCCGACCATAAGGGGAATATTTACATCCTCCAGCGGCAGAGTTGCGATATTTGAAACGAGAATAGTGATAACCAGCTCCGACGGCTGAAGCTCGCCAAGCTGACGTTTTCCCATAAGTCTGACAGCGAAAATGACCAGAATATAGAGTATAAGCGCTCTGATAAGTGCAATAATCATAAGAAAAACAGCTCCTTTCAGAATATTCTGCCTCTTTTCGGGAGGGATATTCAAGGGAGCTTATGAATTATATCAGTAAAATCGTCATACATCGTCGGATCCGGGAATATCATTGAACAGTACATGATGGAGGCGAAGTAATGGATAAAAGAGATATTGCGTCACAGGCTGAGAGATACAAGCAGGAGATGATGAGACTTTACGGCAGGAGTACCGTTCCTGCTGCGGATAAAACTGAGGCTGTTCCGGCGGTAAATACAAGACCCGAAACAGAGAAGCTTCCCGAAGCGCCGTCCGAGCCAGGAAGAGAGATTCAGACTGAGCCGAGCGATACAACCTCAGCAGAGGAAAAACCGGTTGAGGAGCGTTATCCCGAGCCTGATCTGTCGGAGCTTTCAACCGATTTGGGTCAGATAAGCAAAGCGGATGAGATGATACGTCCCGAATATGCTTCCGAGGAGAGCATGGGAACGGCAAAGGGCTACATACTTGTAAATGTCCGCACGGGAACAGACGCCGAGCCGGTACAGAATGCGTCAGTCAAGGTGACTGCAATCGTGAACGGAAACCGTCTTATTATCGCTTCGGGAGTCACAAACAACAGCGGAATAACTCCGAAGTTCGAGGTTCCCGTACCCGATATTTCCTATTCGCAGGCACCGGATCCGGCAATAAGACCGTACAGTCTGTACGATATCAGCGTTACGGCGGAGGGCTTTTTCAATGCCAGAAGCGTAGATGTTCCTGCATTTGAGGGAATAACCTCAGTTCAGAATTTCAGCATGATTCCAGTTCCGCTTTTCATGAAGGCGAACGAGGAGACGGTTACTTATTTCAATCAGGAGCCTAATCTGTAGGAAAGGGGAGATTTTATGCTTACAGGAACTCCGTATATTCCGGAGACAATTACTGTGCATCTGGGGAGTCCCGATTCAAATGCGGCAAATGTTACGGTAGATTTTTCGGACTACGTCAAGAATGTTGCGTCGAGCGAGATTTTCCCTACATGGCCTGAAAATTCCCTCAGAGCCAATATCTACGTTATAACAACATTTGCGCTCAACAGGATCTATACCGAGTGGTATCGTTCGAGAGGATATGACTTTGACATTACTTCCTCGACGCAGTACGATCAGAAATTCATAAACGGACGTGAGATCTTTGAGAATATCAGTCAGCTTGTTGACGAGCTTTTCAACGACTATGTGAGACGGCAGGGCACTATAGAGCCGCTGTTCACGGCGTTCTGCAACGGAACTACGGTTACCTGCGATGGACTTTCGCAGTGGGGGACGGTTCCTCTGGCAAACGAGGGCATGACTCCGTATGAGATATTGCAGTACTATTATGGAGATGATATTGATATCGTGAGAAATGCTCCAGTAAGAACAAGCGTCCAGTCGTTTCCGGGAATCAATCTCGAGGTCGGAACGGCAAGCAATGATACAAAGTCGATGCAGATTTTTCTCAACCGAATTTCAAGAAATTACCCTGCGATTCCTAAGATTCCTTCAGCGGACGGAGTTTTCGGCGAAGCCACAAGAGCAGCCGTTGAGGAATTCCAGCGTATTTTCGGTCTTAACCCGACAGGAGTCATAGACGCTGCGACTTGGTATAAGATACTGTATATCTATACAAGCGTGAAAAAGCTTGCCGAGCTGAATTCCGAGGGTCTGCGGCTGGAGGATCTTTCACGGCGCTTTGTTGAGGAAATAAAAATCGGTATGCAGAGTCCCGAGGTAAGCATAATCCAGTATTATCTTGCCGTAATCGGAGCGTATTATGAAGCGGTCGTTCCTGTGCAGATAACGGGATATTTCGGAGAGGAAACCGAACGCTCAGTTAAATCGTTCCAGAGAGTGTTCGGACTTCCGCAGACGGGAGTGGTAGACCGTGCAACGTGGAACGACATGTACCGTGCATATCAGGGAATAGTTGAATCCGTTCCGTTTGACGATGCGGCAGGAGTCGCTCTTTATCCCGGAGTCGTGCTCAAGGAGGGCGTTACAAGCGAGTATGTCCGCATAATTCAAGAATATCTGACATTTATAAATAAGACTTATCCGAATATTCCTGCCGTGAACAATACGGGCTACTTCGGACCTCTTACGAGACAGGCGGTTACGGCATTCCAGAAACAGTTCGGAATCCCTGTAAACGGCATCGTCGGAGCTACAACGTGGGACACGATTGCCGGAGTCTATTCCGACCTGCGATTCGGCTTTGATAAGCGCCCGTACCAGAATCCGGGATATACTATTTCATAATGAGGAGAGTGAGCCTATGGCTTTTTCAGACGCTCAGAAAAGAGAGCACATCCGGGAGCTTCAGACATATCTTCATGCTATTTCGTTTTTCAATGATAAAATTCCCAGAATCATCCCCGACGGCTTCTACAGCGAGGATACAGCTCTTGCGGTCAGGGCTTTTCAGAGAGACTACGGTCTGCCCGATACGGGCGAAACCGATTCCGAAACATGGGATAAAATAGTCAGTGTGTATAAATCGCTTCTGCACGGAAATCCTATTGCATATGATATTTTCCCCTCGGCAAGCTATGTTATGCGCCCGGGAGACAAGGGATTGCTGGTATATATTCTTCAGGCGATGCTCGATGATATTGCAAAGGCATTCGATAATATGCCGCCTGTTGCAGTCAGCGGTGAGTTCGGTGCCGAGACCTCGGACGCTGTAAAGCAGTTCCAGAAAAGAAGCGGTCTGCCGCAGAACGGCTCAGTTGACAGCGGAACATGGAATATGCTGGTGAGAACAAGCGAGCACGTCAACAAAACAATGGTGAAATAATCGAAAACAACAGGTGTACCTGATGCCTTGTAATCGTTGGATTTACTTTTGATTGATTTTCTGTAAATATGTAGGGTCTGCCTTTGGCAGACCGCATAAGTTACAAGACAGTAGGGGCGGATATCATCCGCCCGAATCAAAATTCCAGAGCACCCGTGGGCGGATAATATCCGCCCCTACAGAATCTGTCTTTGATTATATATTATTATCTGAGAATTGATCTGCACGGGCAAAATATCCCCAAAATACCGTACCGAAGCCTGTCCGAGGGAAAATCTCAGATTTTGTGAAAAAAAAGTCAAAGATACTATTGACACATTGACTTAAAACGGATATAATAGTATATGAGGAACAAGAGATTTTTTTCTGAAGGTTCCGCTAATAAGCTGAATTATACAGAATATCGGAGTTTATACAGGTTCTGTATGCCGCACTTTTTGTATACAGCAAAGACGCAAAAAATAGGAGGTTATTATAATGTCATTGACACAGAATCCGAATGTTAATAAGTGGGTTGATGAGATGATCGCTCTCACAAAGCCCGAGAAGGTTGTATGGATTGACGGCTCAGAAGAACAGCTTGCTGCACTCAAGGCAGAGGCTATCGCTACAGGCGAGATGATCGAGCTTAACCAGGAAAAGCTCCCCGGCTGTCTCTACCACAGAACTCAGCCGAATGACGTTGCCCGTGTGGAAGACAGAACCTTTATCTGTACTAAGAAGAAAGAGGACGCAGGTCCGACTAACAACTGGATGGATCCCCAGGAAATGTACGCTAAGCTCACACCTATGTACGACGGTGTTATGAAGGGCAGAACTATGTACGTTATCCCTTATTCAATGGGTCCGATCGGTTCTCCTCTCGCTAAGGTGGGCGTTGAGGTTACTGACTCAATCTATGTTGTTCTCAACATGGATATCATGACAAGAATGGGTAAGGCTGCTTTCGAGAACCTCGGCGATACTTCCGACGATTTCGTAAGATGTCTCCACTCCAAGGCTGACGTTGATCCCGAGGGAAGATATATCGTTCAGTTCCCCGAGGACAATGCAATCTGGTCAATCAACTCTGCTTACGGCGGAAACGTTCTCCTCGGCAAGAAGTGCTTCGCTCTCAGAATCGCTTCATATCAGGGTAAGAACGAGGGCTGGATGGCTGAGCACATGCTCATCCTCGGCGTTAAGAAGCCCAACGGCGAAGTTAAGTATATCACAGCTGCTTTCCCGTCTGCTTGCGGAAAGACAAACCTTGCTATGCTCATTCCTCCGGAGGGCTACAAGAAGGACGGCTATGAGGTATTCACAGTAGGTGACGATATCGCTTGGATGAAGCAGGGCGAGGACGGCAGACTTTATGCTATCAACCCTGAGAACGGCTTCTTCGGTGTTGCTCCCGGAACAAACGCTAAGTCCAACTACAACGCTCTCGCTTCCACAATGAAGAACACAATCTTCACAAACGTTGCTATCAACAATGATGATATGACAGTTTGGTGGGAGGGTCTCGACAAGAATCCTCCGGAGAACGCTACAGAGTGGAAGGGCGCTAAGGTAAACGGCAAGGAGTTCACAGCTTCCGGCGAGAAGCTTGCTCACCCCAACTCAAGATTTACAGCTCCGGCTATCAACTGCCCCTGCATCTCTCCTGAGTTCAACAACCCCGCTGGCGTTCCGATCTCAGCAATCATCTTCGGCGGACGCCGTGCTTCCACAACTCCGCTCGTATATCAGTCATTCGACTGGACACACGGAACATATATCGGTTCTGCTGTATCTTCTGAGACAACAGCTGCTGCTACAGGCGCTGTAGGCGTGCTCCGTCACGATCCTATGGCTATGAAGCCCTTCATCGGCTACAACGTAGGCGATTACTGGCAGCACTGGCTCGACATGGGCGCTAAGCTCGGCGAGAATGCTCCTAAGATCTTCAACGTTAACTGGTTCAAGAAGGACGAGGACGGCAACTTCCTCTGGCCTGGATTCGGTGACAACATGAGAGTTCTCGACTGGATCATCAAGAGATGTGAGGACGAGGTTGACGCTGATGAGACAGCTATCGGCTACATTCCTAAGAAGGGTGACATCAATGTTGAGGGTATCGAGGATGAGGTAACTCCCGAGATCATGGATAAGCTCCTCGACGTTGACAAGGATCTCTGGACTAAGGAAATCGCTGAGATGAGAAGATATTACAACGATGATATCGCTGCTAACGGCGGTAAGATTCCTGCTGAGCTTTACGAGGTTCTCGATAAGATTGAGGCTAATCTTGCTAAGTAATTATTATATTAAAAGCTCCCCGTTATCCGGGGAGCTTTTTGCTTATATACACAATGTCAGAGAGGGGATAAAATTCCTTGCTGCATAGTATATGCTGATAAATAAGAGAAGCAGAGCCAAGAAACTGTATCTTCTGGGGATAATTGATATTTTTCTGCCGAAAGCATGTGCAGCAAGTTCAATATAAAATGCAGTCAATAATATGACTATGATAAAGGGAGTAATATTGTAACCAAGAGAAAGAAGAATTTGTCCGTTTAGCAGAGAGGTGATACTTCTTGTATTGCCGCACGCAGGGCATAGATATCCTGTCAGCTTGTAGAAATAGCATTCAGGAAAAAAATCCGTAAGTTTTATCAGCTGTTTGCGCTGAAAAAATAACAGCAAAACCAGCGGAGGTATTACTGCCGCAAGTCCTGCTGATATTTTCTTTGATGTTTCTCTCATTAAATCATTTCCATGAGCGAGGTTCCGAAAGCAATTACAAGTATTGCCGGAACAAGACTGATGATACTGCATACAAGTCCGGCTATGCCCATTCCTCTGCCGCCTTTTCGGCTCTTGATTCCTACTGCGCCGAGAATTACTCCAAGAACTGCACATGGAAGTGAAACGTAGTAGAAGCAGCAGCTGAGACATAATGCGATAATTCCAAGAATCATTGAAGCAACGGCACAGCCGCTTGTCCCGCTCGGATAATAATTGTTATTGTTCTGATTGTCCATATCTGAGACCTCCTGGTATAGAAATAGCAGATTCGTGTGATTTTGCACGAATTTTATCTTGCAAAAATATTATATCATACTTGTGTTCGGAATGCAAGAGAAATGTATTATAAAAATAATGCCACAACATTGTATATTTCCACGAAAATATGAGCGATAATTAATATAAAGGAGTGTGGAAATATGTTCAAATTACAAAAAGGATATGATGAATACATAACAAAGACCTTCAGATTGCCAAAGGAATTTGTGGAACAATTGGAGAAACTCGCTTTTGACAATAGTCTCTCGCTGAATCAGCTGGTGATTCAATGCTTGAAATATGCTATTGATAATCTAGAGGACGATGAAAATGACAACTGATTCCAGGACGTCGCGGACGCCGTCCCCTACAACAATGCAGCGCTTTGTGATTTGATATTAATAAAAAATCCCGTCTGAAAAGACGGGATTTTTTTATCTGTTTCTGAGATATTGATACATAAGACCGTGATTGGTGCAGTACCACACAAGAATTCCATAGGGAATACGAGGGAACCGTGTGCTGAAGTCCCATTCGGGATAGCGCTTGCGTATTATCACAGTCTCGTCGGCAAGAAGTGCGGCGAAGGAAATATAATGATTCCGTGTCATTTCGTGGTCGGAGCTGATGTAGAATTCATTGTCGATGATTTCGACGGTGAGCTTTTCATGTTCCTCTGCCTTGTGCATTTCAAGCGGAGTCAGCTTTTTTCCGCAGCAGGAAATATCAGCTTCGCTCAGAGAAACGATAATATTTCCGCAGCAGGGACAGACGTAAAAAAGAGTTTTTTTCATATTGCCCGAGTTTTTTTCGTTCGGAGTAATCTTCCCTGAAAGCAGCGTGCCGACTTCGGTTCCGAGAGCGTCGGCGAGGCTGCCGAGAACAGACGGGTCGGGACAGCCAATGCCGCGTTCCCATTTTGATACAGCCTTATCAGTGACTCCTATCCTGTCAGCAAGCTTCTGCTGAGTAAGCCCCTGTTCAAGGCGCAGGGAGCGTATAAGAGCTCCGGTTTCATTCTGATTCATATAGTTCTCCTTTCGTGTGAGCTATTATGATATTATTATACAGGGCATCCGCAAAATAATCAATAAACGTTCCGTTTATACGCAGAGGAACAATGTAATTTTTTGGAAAAAATGTGAAATTTTAAAAAATACTTGAAAAAAATAAGAATAACTGCTATTATATAATATATGGAATTTCAAATGAAAGGAATTGGCTATGGAAAAGTTAATAAAGGCAGTTGTTTCGATTCTGCCGAAGAAGCTTCAGGATATATACTATAAATATGAAGAAAAGTGGATGTACCTGCTGTTCGGAGGACTTACAACGGTAATCTCAATTATTACAAAGCTGGTGTTGTTTTACCTCATTCCCGGCGAACCGAAGTGGGAGAGTACCGCAGGAGTTGTCTTTTCGTGGATATGTGCGGTAACATTTGCATTCTTCACCAATAAGAAGTACGTTTTCAAGAACGAAACCAAGACAAAAGAAGAGTTCTGGAAGGTTTTCGTTTCATTCTACGGAGCAAGACTCGCTACCCTTGCAATGGAAGAGGCTATCTTCCTTATATGCTGCGACTGGCTCGGAATCAACAAGAGCGTCATCACATTTGTAAGTCAGGTGCTGATCTTCGTGGCAAACTATGTCCTCAGCAAGGTTTTTGTTTTCAGAAAGAAAAATGACGGCGAGAAAGCTAATGGTTGAATACATTAACATAGGCAATGTCAGGATTCCCAGAACAGCCGCCCTTGCTCCGATGGCAGGAGTTGCTGACCGGGCTTATAGGATCATGTGCAAAAAATTCGGAGCTGCCTATATGGTCAGCGAGATGGTCTCGGCTAAGGGGATCTGCTACGGCGACAGGAAAACAGCCGCTCTCTGTACGGTTACGGAGGAAGAGCGTCCGATGGCTGTTCAGCTCTTTGGAGCAGAACCTGAGTTCATGTCGAAGGCTGTCGGAATTGTGCTGGAGTACAAGCCTGATATAATCGATATCAATATGGGATGCCCTGTGCCGAAGGTTATCAATACGAACTCCGGTTCGGCTCTCATGAAGGATATCAGGCTTGCCGCCGAGGTTACCGGGGCTGCGGTGAAAGCGGCAGGGGGAGTTCCTGTGACGGTGAAATTCCGCAGCGGATGGGACTCCTCATCGGTGAACGCAGTCGAGTTCGCTAAGGCGGTCGAGAGCGCAGGAGCTTCTGCGGTTACGGTTCACGGCAGAACCCGTGAGCAGTTCTACAGCGGAACAGCCGATTGGGAGGTTATTTCCCGGGTAAAGCAGGCGGTGAGTATTCCTGTTATCGGAAACGGCGATGTAACCGATCTGGCTTCCTGCAAAAAAATGTATGAGCAGACAGGCTGTGACCTCGTTATGATCGGCAGGGGAAGCTACGGAAATCCGTTTGTTTTCCGTGAGATCGAGTCTTATTATAATGGGAAGTCATATACTCCGCCGACGGTGGAAGAGAAAATGGCTGTAATGCTGGAGCATATCAGGCTTATCCTCAGTCTGAGCGAAAAGAATGAGGAAATGGCGATGCATGAAGCACGAAAGCATGCGGCATGGTATATGAACGGCTATTACGGCTCAGCGAAGTTCCGTGCAAGATGCTATCAGCTCTCGTCCTATGCGGAGGCGGTCGGTCTTGCTGAGGAGTTCGCAGAGCTTCAGAGAAAAAGAAATGCATGAATACGGTGCGATCGGAGTAAAATGGCAAATCGCACAATTTCTTCATGAAAATTTCGTTTTAATACACAAAAATAATGTTCTGCGCTTGTTGAATGGCTGAATTTGCCTTTATTACGTTGTTTTGGGATATTAAATTCCTGTGAATCATTTGAAAATACGTTTTTTTCATATAGTTGGCTTAAAAAAGATATTTGCAAAATGGAAAAAAACATGATATAATGTATATGGATAAATTTGAGTATACACAGCGCTCTATGGCGCAAGGAGACAGAAATGAAGCTTAGAAAAGGACGTGCTTTCACCGCAGCAGCACTGCTTGTCGGCATCTGTGTCGGATGTACAAAGCTTGTCGGTTCGATTGACTATAGTAATGTCGGCAGCACGCCCGTTGTTGCTACTCCGGCAGAAACCGCCGCTCCGACAACAGCACCTCCGCCGGAGGATAAGAGAATACATATTGTCGCAGCAGGTGACAATCTCGTACAAACTGCCGTTTACCGGAATGCTCAGCAGCATTCAGCTGACGGTACATCATATAATTTCCTTCCTCTCTACGAGAACGTCCGCAGTATCATAGAAGCGGGCGATATAAGTATTCTTAATCAGGAAACACTTATTGCTAACGGAGAATACGAAATTTCCGGAAGCAATTTCAACTTCAACTCGCCTACAGAGCTTGGCGATGATATGATAGACCTCGGATTCAATGTCTTTACTATGGCGAATAACCATGTTCTCGATAAGGGAACGGACGGTCTTGAGGCAACTCTCGACTACTGGGACGCCCGCTGTGACCTCAATGATATTGTCGTCTGCGGTGCCTACCGCAATGAAGCCGATATGCAGAATATCCGCACCATGACGGTTGAAGGCGTTACTTTCGCTTTTCTCGCTTATACTGAACATATGAACGGTTATAAAATTCCTGCGGATTCGCCGCTGAGAGTCGTTCAGACAAGCGAGACCGCTGTGATGGAGTCACAGATCAAGCAGGCTGAGCTGATTTCCGATGTGGTGATCGTTGCGGCTCACTGGGGCGTTGAGGATACTCATACAGTTTCAGAGGACAGGCGTATTCTCGCTCAGAATATGGTTGAGTGGGGCGCAGATGTCATAATAGGAACTCATCCTCATACTGCCGAAACTATGGAGTATCTCACCAGAAGCGACGGTACACGGGGATTTGTATTCTATTCGCTGGGCAACTTCATCTCGGCTCAGACGGATAATTTCAATCTTGTGGGAGAGATCGCTGACTTTGATGTAGTGGTTGACGGCGTGACCAATGAGGTGACTCTTGAGAATGTCGGAGTAATTCCGGTGATAAATCACTACGACGACGGAAGCTTTTCAAATATGAGGCTGTATCCATATAATATGTATACCGCAGAGCTTGCCGACAGCCACGGAGTTCCGTATGCGCCTGCCGGAACAGCTAAAAGCTTTGGTATGGATGTGATCGACAGCATCATTGAGGCAAATATTCCGGCGGAGTTCCGAAAATTAGATTAAAAATCAACTGAATTCAAGAAATGTTTGCGTATATTTTTTGAAATAATGCATTTCAACCCTGCGATTTGTGCAATGCGTGCAAAAAAAAGTGGATTCTTTATGTAATATACCAAAAACTTTATAAACCTATTTACTTTTTTTGAGAGCTGATATATAATAAAATCGTGAATAAACTTAGAACATGGGTGAAGTGTGCCCAAATGACAAAGTACATTTTGCATTGGTGCTGCTTCAGGTCGTTTCACTAGCCGGAAAGGCGAAATGTGACGGAAAACGTTTATAAGTTTTGTATAAAAAGATAGAATGCTATTGACTTTGTGCAATTATTACCTTATAATATAAGGTAGGATATCTATCCCAAATCGGCGTAAGACTTGCTCTTATGCCGCAGATTTTACGATATAATAAGGGGCTGAGGTTCCTTTGTTATATAACAATTTAAAAGAAGGAGGAAAAAGAAATGAAGACAAAGAAGGTAGTCGTTGGAGTAATGACGGCGGCGCTCTTTTCACTGAGCCTCGGCGCTCTTCCCGTATCATACGCAGCCACAGAAACAGTGCAGATATCCGTTGGCAGCGCTACGGTTGATCCCGGCGCAGAGTTTACAGTGGACGTAACGCTGGCTGACATTCCGTCAGCGGGAATTCAGGGCTGTGACTTTTCTATTGAATATGACAGCAGCCTGATTACAGTAACTTCGGTAACTGCCGGTGCTCTCACTGAAACCGGTGTAAGCTCGTCAGATCCGACAGCTTCGATGGTTCCGAACTTTGAGAGCTACATAATGAATGACGATGGGTGTGTGAATCTGGTATGGTCAACTGTACTGGAGGACTCTGCTTATTGGCTTCAGGGCGAAGGAGTTTTCTGTACCATCACAGGTACGGTTTCAGCAGACGCTGCAGCCGGTTCAGAAACTGATCTGAAGGTAGTTTCCACAGGTCGTGTAAGCAATCCTGACACAGGTGCTGTAAATTCTCAGATTACTGCAGGTTATACCAGCGGTTCAGAGGTTGTTAAGTACGAAGTTGCAACAACTGACGGTAAGGTTACCGTTGCTTCAGCAGCTTCAAGTTCAGGCTCAGACGCGACACTCTATGGTGATGCTGACCTCGATGGCAGCGTTACAATCAACGATGCTGTAAAGGTTATGAGTTATGTAACCAATAAGGAACAGTATCCTCTTGAGCCTCAGGGTCTCATCAATGCCGACGTATACCAGTGTGGCGATGGTCTCAGTAATATGGATGCTCTTGCAATTCAGAAGAAAGCAGCGCAGCTTATTACTGATCTTCCGGAATCACATCTGGAATCATAATCCTGAGGATTATCTTATTTGTCCCTTTTACAAAGGAATATAAACCCCCTTTAAAACCAAATTAATAGGCAAAAGCCTAAAGAAAGGAATCATTACAGATGAAAAAGTTTATTTCTGCAGTTACATCAGTTTGTATGACTGCAACAATGTTCGCTGCTGCTGTTCCTGTAGCAGTTAACGCAGCTGTTGACACCTCAAAGGGTTACTCACTCCGTGTTGAGGGCGAGAAGGACAACGCTTACACAGTATCCGCTGCTGACATCGCTGCTGGCGACGTTACAATCCCCTGCGGTATCTACATCGAGGAAGAGACAGAGGGCGAGTGCGCTGGTATCCTCGCTACATTCGGTGTTAGCGAAGAGAAGTCTGTAAACGTAACAGACATCGACATCAACCCTATGAAGGGTTACACAGGCAGTGAGTCTCCTCAGGATGACTACTATGAGACAGCTCAGGAGTTCACAACAAGCGAAGGCACAACTTTCACAACTCAGAAGAGACCTATCTTCACAGGTGAAGTAAGAAGAGGCGCTTACACATGTAACGCTACAAACTGGTCAAGTGAGAAGGCTGTTCAGGGTATTTATGGCTTTACACTTCCTACAATCACAGTTAACTGGATTTCTACAAAGGGAAGCGTTTGGCTCGGAGCTACATCTGACGAGTATCCGATCTACTACTTCGACGTAACACTCAAGCAGGGTGCTGCTGCTGGTGACTATGTAATCGATTTCTATGACTTCTTCAAGGACGGCGACGCTGCAATGCAGCCTTCCAACACAATCGGTTCTACAACTCTTAACTACGAGTACACAAACCTCCTCCAGTCTCAGACAGGCGAGGGTACACTCATTCTCGAGCCCCTTACAATCACTGTTGAGGGCGAAACAGATGTGCCGACTCCTGTAACAACAACTACAACTCCTGCTCCTGCTGTTGTAACAACAACAACAACTAAGGCTCCTGACGTAGAACCCGGCGAGGGCGTTATCTTCGAGTACCTCTATGAGGACGGTCTCGACTACATCCAGGTTCAGCCTGGCGATACAGAAGTATACGCTGACCTCATGATCAACTCCAACGGTCAGTCTATCATGTCTGTAGATATGGGTATCAACATCACTGATCCGCTCACATTCAGCTACATCTCTGAGACTTCAGACGCATTCAGCTGCGGTCTTACATCTAACTGGATGGGCAACCCGCTTAACAGCGAAATTCTCGTAGATCCCGATGGCAACCCTGTTGACGCTAAGTTCAACGGAACACTCGGTAAGGTTAACACAGCTGCTGACGGCACAAAGACATACGATCCTCAGGTTCCTGCAACAGACAAGTCATTTGCTTACTTCGCATTCGACGTTCCTGCTGATTGTCCCGAGGGTTACTACTACATCGACCTCGCTTACATCCAGCTCAACAAGGACGCTGTTCCGAACGCATTCACAGCTGACGAGATCCAGTACACACCTTGCAAGATCCGTGTAGGCGATCCTGTTGACGATCCGATCGTAACAACAACTACAACAACAGCTACAACTCCTGCACCTGTTGTAACAACAACTACAACAGCTTCAACTCCTGCTCCTGTAACAACAACTCCTATCGAGGATCCTACATCAAATCCTGGCGAGTATCTCCTCGGCGATACAAACTGCGATGGTAAGGTAAACGTTGCTGACGTTGTTATCCTTAACAAGTACCTTGCTGGTAAGGGCGACCTTATGACAGATCAGGGTAAGATCAACGGTGAGGTTACAGCTCCTACAACTGCACTCTCAGGTGTTGACCTTTCATACGAGGATTCAACATACATCATTCAGTCTATCGTTCACCTCTGGACACTTACTGAAGATGGTCCTGTAGCTACAGAGTACAACAAGTAATTTAAAATTACAAGTTAATCTGTAAAAAGTAAAAAGTAAATATTTAGAGTTTAATATTTAGAAAGGAAATACACTGATGAAGAAATTGCTTTCAGCAGTTACATCCGCGGTAATGGGCTTATCGCTCATGACAAGTGTATTTGCTTCCTCACTCAGTGTTAGTGCTGCCGGCGGATTTTCCGCTGAGCAGCCTAATGCTAGTTTAAGCGAAGCATTAGATGTTACTGCTAATAAAGATTCATCGGCAGGTGTAGTGTTGAACTACCTCTACGAGGATGGTCTTGATTACATTCAGGTTCAGCCTGGTGATACAGAAGTGTACGCTGACCTTATGATCAACTCAAACGGTCAGGCTATCATGTCTGTAGATATGGGTATCAACATCTCTGATCCGTTCGAATTCACCTATATCTCAGAATTCTCTGATGCGTTTAACTGCGGTCTTACATCAAACTGGATGGGCAACCCGGCTAACAGCGAAGTTCTTGTAGATCCCGACGGTAATCCTGTTGACGCTAAGTTCAACGGAACACTCGGTAAGACAAACGGTGTCGGCTCAGATGCATCCTACGATCCTCAGGTTCCTGCAACAGACAAGTCGTTTGCTTACTTCACATTCGACGTTCCTGCTGATTGTCCCGAGGGTTACTATTACATCGATCTCGCTTACATCCAGCTCAACAAGGATAGAGTTCCGAATGCATTTACAGCAGACGAAATCAACTACACTCCCTGTAAGATCCGTGTAGGTAATCCTGACGATCCTGATCCGAATGTAACAACAACTACAACAACAGCAACTACTCCAACTAAGGTTACAACAACTACTGTAACAACTCCCGCTGCTTCAGACGATACAGCTATTATTCTCGACTATAAGTACGCTGATGGTCTTGATTATTACGCTGCTGAGCCTGGTGACATCATTTCTGCTGACCTCATGATCGATTCAAACGGTCAGGAAGTAATGTCAGTTGATATGGGCGTTACAGTTGACGATCCGCTCAGCTTTGACTACGTTTCAGATTTCTCTAACGCATTCAGCTGCGGTCTTACTGTAAACTGGATGGGCAATCCGCTTAACAGCGAAATTCTCGTAGATCCCGACGGCAACCCGATCGACGCTAAGTTCAACGGAACACTTGGTAAGCAGAACGGTACCGGCGCAGATGCATCCTACGATGCTCAGATTCCTGCTACAGATAAGGAATTCACTTACTTTGATGTTATTATTCCCGAGGATTGTCCTGCTGGAACATATTACATCAATCTTGCTTACATTCAGCTCAACAAGGATTCTATTCCTACTGAGTACACAAACATTCAGTACACACCTGCTAAGATCGTTGTAGGTTCAACTGAGGTTGAGACTGATGAAATCATTCTCGACTATAAGTATGCTGACGGTCTTGATTACTATCCTGCAAAGCCCGGCGAAATCATTTCCGCTGACCTCATGATCGATTCAAACGGTCAGGAAGTAATGTCAGTTGACATGGGTGTTACAGTTGACGATCCGCTCAGCTTCGACTACGTTTCAGACTTCTCTAACGCATTCAGCTGCGGTCTTACTGTAAACTGGATGGGCAATCCGCTTAACAGCGAAATTCTCGTAGATCCCGACGGTAACCCTGTTGACGCTAAGTTCAACGGAACACTTGGTAAGCAGAACGGTACCGGCGCAGATGCATCCTATGATGCTCAGATTCCTGCTACAGACAAGGAATTCACTTACTTTGATGTTATAATTCCCGAGGATTGTCCTGCTGGAACATATTACATCAATCTTGCTTACATTCAGCTCAACAAGGATGATGTTCCTAACGCTTACGATAAGATCACATATTATCCTGCTAAGATCGTTGTAGAAGCAACTGAGGTTGAGACTGATGAGATCATTCTCGACTATAAGTATGCTGACGGTCTTGATTACTATCCTGCACAGCCCGGCGACATCATTTCTGCTGACCTCATGATCGATTCAAACGGTCAGGAAGTAATGTCAGTTGATATGGGTGTTACAGTTGACGATCCGCTCAGCTTTGACTACGTTTCAGACTTCTCTGACGCATTCAGCTGCGGTCTTACTGTAAACTGGATGGGTAACCCTGCAAACTCACAGATTCTTGTAGATCCCGACGGCAACCCGATCGACGCTAAGTTCAACGGAACACTTGGTAAGCAGAATGGTTCTGGCGCAGATGCAACCTATGATGCACAGGTTCCCGCTACAGACAAGGCATTCACTTACTTTGATGTTATTATTCCTGAGGATTGTCCCGAGGGAACATACTACATCAACCTTGCTTACATTCAGCTTAACAAGGATGATGTTCCTAACGCTTACGATAAGATCACATATTATCCTGCTAAGATCGTTGTAGGTGCTCCGACAACTACAACTACCACAACAACAACTACTACAACTACAACAACTACTACCACAACCACAACTACTACTGTAACAACAACTACTACAACTGCAACTACAACAACAATCCAGGCAGGCAAAATTGCTTGGGAGATTCCCACAGTAAATGCTAAGCCCGGTGACGAGGTTAAGATGGATGTTGTCGTTGTTGATCCCGACGGCACAAAGCTCGCAGTAGCTGGTGCTCAGTTCAACATCGAAGCTGCAACTCCTATCGAGTACGCTTCTGCTTCAGGTTCAGTTGGCTATGTAGCAGACCTCGAAATCAATGACACACTTCACGAGTTCGCATTCGGCAACGAGGGCGGAGACGGCCAGGTTGCTGCTAACGGTGCTGTAGTGCTTTCAATCACATACAAGGTTCCTGAGGACTGTGCTTCCGGTACATATCCTGTTGAGTGGTCTAACGCATTCATCAGCGATACAAACGGTAACGACCTCACAGCTAACGTTCAGCTTATCAACGGTGCTATCGTTGTAGAGGCTGAGACAACAACTCTCCAGTCAGGCAACATTGCTTGGGAGATCCCCACAGTAACTGCTAAGCCCGGCGACGAGGTTAAGATGGATGTTGTCGTTGTTGATCCCGACGGCGCTAAGCTCGCTGTAGCTGGTGCTCAGTTCAACATCGAAGCTGCAACACCTATTGAGTTCACTTCTGCTTCAGGTTCAGTTGGCTATGTAGCTGACCTTGAAATCAATGGAACACTTCACGAATTCGCATTCGGCAACGAGGGCGGAGACGGTCAGATCGCTGCAAACGGCGCTGTAGTTCTCACACTTACTTATAAGGTTCCTGAGGACTGCGCTGACGGTACATACCCTGTAACATGGGCTAATGGCTTCATCAGCGATACAAACGGCAACGACATGACTGCTAATATCGAGCTTCGTGACGGTGCTATCGTAATTGTAGCTGATACAACAACAACAACTACTACAACTACAACAACAACTACTACAACCACAACAACAACTACAACTACTACTACAACTACTACAACTCTCCAGGCTGGCAATATTGCTTGGGAAATCCCCACAGTAACTGCTAAGCCCGGCGATGAGGTTAAGATGGACGTTGTCGTTGTTGATCCCGACGGAGCTAAGCTTGCTGTAGCTGGTGCACAGTTCAACATCAACGCTGCAACTCCTATCGAGTACGTTTCTGCTTCCGGCTCAGTTGGCTATGTAGCAGACCTCGAAATCAATGACACACTCCACGAGTTCGCATTCGGCAACGAAAACGGCGACGGTCAGATTGCTGCTAACGGCGCTGTAGTTCTCACACTTACTTATAAGGTTCCTGAGGACTGCGCTGACGGTACATATCCTGTAACATGGTCTGATGGCTTTATCAGCGATACAAACGGCAATGACATGACTGCTAATATCGAGCTTCGTGACGGTGCTATCGTAATTGTAGCTGATACAACAACAACTACAACCACAACAACTACTACAACAACCACAACTACAACTACTACAACTACAACTACTACAACAACAACTACAACCACAACAACTACTACAACTACAACAACTACTACAACCACAACAACCACAACTACTACTTCTACAACTGTGCAGGAAGGCAAGATCATCTGGGAAATCCCGACTGTAACTGCTAAGCCTGGTCAGACAGTTAAGATGGACGTTGTTGTCGTTGACACTGCTAACACTAAGCTTGCTGTAGCTGGTGCACAGTTCAACATCAACGCTGCAGCTCCTATCGTATATGACAGCGCAAGCGGTTCTATCGCATACGCTACAGATCTTGAGATCAATGAGACTCTCAAGGAATTCGCATTCGCTAACGAGCTTGGCGACGGACAGATCGCTGTAAACGGCGCTGTAGTTCTCACACTCACATATACTGTTCCTGAGGATTGTCCTAACGGAACATATCCTGTTGAGTGGTCTGATGTATTCGTAAGCGATACAAACGGTAACGACCTCACAGAGAATGTTTCACTTACAAATGGTGCTATCATCGTTGAGGCTGATACCACAACAACAACTACTACAACTACAACAACAACTACTACTACAACAACTACTACAACTACAACCACAACAACTACTACAACATCCACAACAACAACTACAACCACAACAACAACTACTACAACTACAACAACATCCACAACAACTACAACCACAACTACTACACTTCCTGAGGGTGTTATTGCTTGGGAGATTCCTACAGTAACAGCTGAGCCTGGTGATACAGTAGTTATGGACGTAATCGTTGTTGACCCGTTCAACAACGCTAAGCTCCCTGTTGCAGGTGCACAGTTCAACATCAACGCTGAGACTCCTATTGAGTATGTAAGCGCTGAGGGTTCAACTGCATACGGTGCAACACTTGAGATGAACAATGCACTTTGCGAATATGTATTCGGCAGCACAGACGGCGAAGGCGTAGTTGCAGAAGACGGTGCAATCGTTCTCACACTCACATACACAGTTCCTGAGGACTGCGCTCCCGGAACATATCCTGTAGTATGGTCTGATGCTTTCGTTAGCGATACAAACGGCAACGACATTACAATTAATGTTGAGCTCCGTGATGGTGCTATCGTAATTCCTCAGCCTACAACAACTACAACAACAACTACTACAACTACAACAACATCAACAACTACAACAACAACTACAACAACTACAACAACTACAACAACATCCACAACTACAACAACAACTACAACTACTACAACTACAACAACAACTACAACCACAACAACTACTACAACTACTACAACTACTACAACAACTACAACCACAACTACTACACTTCCTAAGGGTGTTATTGCTTGGGAGATTCCTACAGTAACAGCTCAGCCTGGTGATACAGTAGTTATGGACGTAATCGTTGTTGACCCGTTCAACAACGCTGCTCTCGAGGTTTCTGCAGCTCAGTTCAACATCAATGCTGAAACACCTATCGTGTATGTAAGCGCTGACGGTACTGTAGCTTACGATGCAACTCTTGAGTCAAATGCAGCTCTCGGTGAGTTCTCATTCGCTCGTCTTGACGGCGAAGGTGTAGCTGCAGAGGACGGCGCAATCGTTCTTACACTCACATACACAGTTCCTGAGGACTGCGCTCCCGGAGAGTATCCTGTAGCTTGGTCAGAGGGAATGGTATTCAACGCTGACGGTAGCGATATCACAGCAAACGTTAGATTCATCGACGGTGCTATCATCATTCCTCAGCCTACAACAACTACAACAACAACTACTACAACTACAACAACATCTAAAACTACAACAACTACCACAACAACTACAACTACATCTACAACTACAACTACAACAACTTCCACAACAACTACAACTACTACAACCACAACAACAACTACTACAACTACAACAACAACTACAACAACTACTACACTTCCCAGCGGCAAGATTGCTTGGGAGATTCCTACAGTAACAGCTCAGCCTGGTGATACAGTAGTTATCGACGTAGTCGTTGTTGACCCGTACAACAATGCTAAGCTTCCTGTTTCCGGTGCACAGTTCAATATCAACGCAGATTCACCTATCGGATTTGTTTCTGCTGACGGTACTGTAGCTTACGATGCAACTCTCGAAACAAACGGTGCTCTTGGTGAATTCACATTCGCTAATGCAGCAGCTGACGGCGTTGTTGCAGAGGACGGTTCTATCCTCCTTACACTCACATACACAGTTCCTGCGGACTGCGCTCCCGGAACTTACAACATTGCATGGTCTGAGGTAATCGTAACAGATCCTAACGGAAATGATATTACAGGTAATGTAATTCTTACTGACGGTGCTATCATCATTCCTCAGCCTACAACAACTACTACAACTACAACAACAACTACTACAACATCTACAACTACAACAACTACAACAACAACATCCACAACTACTACAACTACTACAACCACAACAACAACTTCCACAACTACAACTACTACAACATCTACAACTACAACCACAACAACAACTACTACAGGTACTGAAGTTGTTCTCGTAACATCCTACGTTAAGGAAGTTGAGACAACTCACGGTTACTACTTCTCACATGATAACCGCGGCTTCAACAGAGGTCAGATTATCAGCGTGATCATGGAGTATGTATATTCTGACGGTTCAGTAGAGACAAAGGACGTAACTGATGAAGTTGACTTTGGCGATGCTACACCTGAGAACACATACCAGAGAAGCGAGATCGACTTCACATACGAAGTACAGCTTTACCTCGGTGAGACTCCTCTCGTTCTTGAGGATGAGACTCCTGTAGAAGTAACTGTTTACATCGGTGTTAAGGGTGATGCCGACCTCAGCAACGAGGTTAACTCACTCGACGCTTCAATCGTACTTACTTACTATGCTAACGTTCAGACAAGTGCAACACTTGACAAGAGCATCAAGTTCTCACAGGACGATGAGAGACTCGACGGTCTTGCAGCATTCCTTGCTGATGTTGACGTAGATGAGTTCGACGAAGTAAACTGGTGCCGTGAAAAGGTTGACAGAATCATCAACGCTCTTGATGCTTCTTACATCCTCACATTCTACGCTTACCAGCAGACAATGGATCTCAGCACACCTAAGTATGACATCTGGATGCTTGTTGTTCCGGAAAGAATGCTCGAGCGTGTATAATCCAAATAACAAAAAGCAGACCGAAAGGTCTGCTTTTTTTGCATAAAAAACCATAAAAACCAGAAAGTGAGTATTGACAAGCCGTGCAAAAGGTGTTAAAATAAAAATGCAGTAAGAAATGCTGTAAAAACTGGTTCAAACTATGTCTATAATATAAAAATAAAATCAATAGTACCGGAATCCTCGGTGCGATTGTGATATCTGTACAAAAAACAGGTTCATTAATCGGCGATTATTTTTGAGAAAAATATATCAATTAGCTTGACTTACAGCGCATTATATGCTAAAATATAGGTATGAATTTTCGGGATAGCTGTATGTATTTGCATTTCAGCCCGGAAATGCACCTGGATTTTATATGTCCGCTGCCTTGTACATAAGGACGCTGCGTCCGGGACTTCGCTGCGCAGATCAGAGCTGAACGATAATTTTCAGGAAAATAAATTTATAGAGAGGTAATAGAACAATGAAGAAATCTTTTCTCAAGAGAGCTATAGCTTCAGCTACAGCTGTTCCGCTTGCTCTCACACAGTTTCTGATTAATCCGTCATTGGCTGCTGAGGATACTGCTCAGATTCCCGCTGAGGCTGCTTCCACTGCTGCTGGTTCAACTGTGACTCTTAATCAGCTTCTTCGTATCGCTCCCGAAACAGAGGAGACTCCGGACAACGTACAGGTTTCTGACTGGAACTCAAGAATGGCTGCTCCGCTCATCTGGGGTGCAGAAGGCACAAATGTGGCTCTTGATACGACGCTTGCTAAGCAGCTTCTCGTTGCTAATGCAGGTCTTTATGCTGGTTACATCGAGGATCTTATGTCCTATGTTGGCGATGTAACAGCTGAGGTTTCACTTGATGAAATCACAATCAACGGTAATATCGGCGATCTCAGTAAATATCTTGAGGAAACTATTTCCGACAGACTTAGTGTAGCTCTTGAGGATGTAGAGGCTGATTATCCCGGTTTCGACCGCGCAGCTCTTATCGACAAGATCAATTTCGATGAGCTCAGCGATACATCATGCGATATCGTACTTACAATCAATGTTGCTGATGTTGACGGCAGCACAAAATTCCCTGTAGAGTATACTATCACAACTGCTGATGATACTTACACTCTTGCAGGCGAGGACGGCTTTGTATCATTCATGAAGAATGAGTACAGAATTGCTAAGGAAGCAGCTCTTGAAGCTCTTGCTGATATTGCTAACTATGACGTTCCTTATGCAGCTCAGGTTGCAGCAGATGTCGTTGATGACGCTGAGGCTATATTTGAGCACTATGATAACATTATCGTAAACCGCGGAAATGCTATCGCTGTTTACACAAGTCCCGACTTCACTTCAAGCAAGTCATACAAGACTACAGCTGACGCTCTTGCAGCAGCTAAGGTTTACGCTGAAAACAGAAGTCTGCCCGCTGCTGACAGAATCCCTGCTTCAATTTCCGCAGGTCTCGCAACAGCTTCAGGCTCTGCAATGTTCGACAGCCTTATCTCTCAGATCGAGGCTATCACAGGCGCTACACTTAACGTTTCTGCTCCTGAAGTAGGCGCTGCTCTTGATGCAGTTTATGACATCACACTCAACGTTGCTAATAACGAATGGGTGCTTACAGGCTGCATGGCTGACGCTGAGCAGCAGGAAGTTATCGACTACTACAAAACCAACAAGAATGAGCTCGTTACAAACACATGGAAAGAGTTCACAATTACTGTTGACATGAGTGCAGCAACAACAGGCACTGGCAGCATTCAGCTTGATCTCGTTAGACATCTCGTAACAGAGCCTATCGCTACAACAACTACTACAACTACCACATCCACAACTACAACTACTACAACATCTACAACTACAACAACATCCACTACAACAACTACTACTTCCACAACAACAAGCACTTCCACATCAACTTCAACAAGCACATCTACAACAACAAGCACTTCCACATCAACTTCAACAAGCACATCCACAACAACAAGCACTTCTACATCTACTACAACATCTACTTCAACTACAACAAGCACAACAACAACAACTACAACAACAACTACAAGCACAACAACTACTACAACAACCACAACTACTACAACCACCACAACAACAACTACAACAGAGCCTTACATTGTTTCCTCTTATGTAAAGACTGTAGAGGTTGTTGACGGCTACTACTTCTCACATGACAATCGCGGATTCTCTCAGGATCAGATTGTAAATGTTGAAATGGAGTACATTTGGTCTGATGATTATGTTGATTCTCTCAACGTAACTAATGAGGTTGATTTCGGCGGCGCAACTCCTGAAAGCACATACAAGAGAAGCGAGATCGACTTCACATATGAAGTTCCGCTTTACATTGACGGCGTTCAGCTTACTGATATCGACGGCAACCCTGTAACAGTTACAGCTTACATCGGTGTTAAGGGCGACGCAGACCTCAACAACGAGGTTAACTCTCTCGACGCTTCCGTAGTACTTACTTACTACGCTAACGTTCAGACAAGCGCAACACTTGATAAGTCCATCAAGTTCTCACAGGACAGCGCTGAGCTCGATAATCTCGCAACATTCCTCGCTGATACAGATGTAAACGAGTTCGACGAGGCAAACTGGGCTCGTGTAAAGGTTGACAGAACAATCAATGCTCTTGATGCTTCTGACATCCTCTCATTCTACGCTAACAAGCAGACAACTACAGGCAAGTCCGACTACGACATCTGGATGATCGTAGTTCCGGAAAGAATGCTTGAGCGTGTATAATCAAAGTTTCTCAGGAAACATCACAAATCACTGAAATGTTAACGCCTGCCGTCGCAAGGCGGCAGACATAACATAAATAAAACTATCAAAACGTGAAAGGAAAATTAACAATGAGAAAGAATTCATTAAAGAGAATTTTCGCAGCACTTGCACTTTCTGCAGTTGCTACAACATCCGTTGCTTCTATCTCTGCTTTCGCTGAGGGCGAAGCTACTGAGCCTACAACAGCTGAGGAAACAACAGCTGAGGAGACAACAGCTGAGGAAACAACAGCTGGCGACACAACAGCTGAGGAGACAACAGCTGCTGACACAACAGCTGAGGAGACAACAGCTGACACAGCTGCTTCTGAAGGTCCTACAAGCGACGGCGGCTTCGTTTACAAGGACGTTGCTGGTAACTACATCACACTTACAGCTGATGAGATCGCTGGTTCTTCTGTAAAGCCTGGCGTTACTGTTGATACAGTAGAGGGTGCTGCTGGTGCAGAGGTTACACTTAAGGTTAGCGTTGATACAACTGCTTGGAACTCAACAGGTATCCACGTAAACTACGATTCTGCAAACCTCGAGCTCGTAAGCGCTTCTTACCACCTCGACGTTCTCACAAGCATCACAACAAAGAAGCCTACACTTTATGATGGCGGTGCATTCTTCACAACAGCTGGAGATATCGATGCTGGTACAAACAACTACGCTGAGCTCACATTCAAGGTAACAGACGCTGCTAAGCCTGGCGACTTCTATCCTGTAAGCATTGACTACGTTCCTGGAGATATCTTCACAAGCTCAACAACTGATGAGGATACAAAGGTTCTCATGACAGCTTACACATTCACAAAGGGTATCGTAAACGGTGGTGTTCAGATTCCTGGTGAAGAGACAGCTGCTCCTACAACAGTAGCTCCTACAGCTGCTCCTACAACTGCTGCTCCTACAACAAAGGCTCCTACAAAGGCTCCCGTTAAGACAGAGTCTCCTAAGACTGGTGTAGCTGGCGTTGGCGTTGCTGCTGCTGGTCTCGTAGTTGCTGCTGGTGCTGCTTTCGTTCTCAGAAAGAAGGAAGACTAATTTAAATTAGTCACTGCAATTACTTAACAATTAAGGCTCTCCGAAAGGAGAGCCTTTTTGTTTATTCTTCGTATATTTCTGGATGAGCACCGCCCCAGCCGTCAATGTCAGCACGCTTCATAGCACCGAAAATCCTGTCCATGAAGCCGTGGTCGCTGCGTTCCATTTCGCTGAGAAATTCCTTGGTTTTCTGCCTGTTGGTATGACCGTCAGCAGGACACTTTGACTTAACAACTTCAAGATTATTCTTGAGCGCCGCCTTACGGATCTCACGCTCTGGAGCAAAGACAAGCGGACGAATCAGATGGATCTTCTTTCTGGAGAGATACGAAATCGGAGAAAAACAACCGATTCTTCCCTCATTGAAGAGATTCATAATAAAAGTTTCAACAGCGTCGTCGTAGTTGTGACCAAGAGCGATCTTGTTGCACCCGAACTGAATCGTTGCGTCATGAAGAGCGCCCCTTCTCATACGAGCACAGAGACTGCAAGGATTAGTTTCCTTGCGGACATCGAAAACTATCTCACCGATCTGAGTGGGAATCACATGATATTCGACGCCATGATCAGCGCAGAGTCTGGCAACTGAGGAATAATCGCCCCGTTCGCCGTTGAAGCCCGGATCGAGGGTCACAGCCACAAGCTCATAGTCAATACCGATAAAGCGGCGAAGCAGTATCAGACCGTTCAGAAGCACAAGACTGTCCTTACCGCCTGAAACTCCGACGCAGATTCTGTCACCGTCGCGAATCAGGTCGTACTCCTGAATCGCCTTTCGCATATACCCTAAAATCTTCTGCATAACTACCTCCGAGATGAAATTCAAATTAATTATAGCACAAACCTGTGAAATTTGCAAATATAACTTGCAAAAGCGAACGAAATGTACTATAATATATGTATGTATGCAGCAATTGGAGGGATGAATATGGGTAAGATTCTTGTTACCGGCGGAAGCGGCTTCATCGGCAGTCATACCTGCGTGGAGCTTCTGAATTCGGGTTATGAGGTTGTGATTATGGATAACCTCAGTAATTCCAAGCTGGCGGCTGTCGGAAGAATCGAGCAAATTACCGGAAAGAAAATTACTTTTTATGAGACTGACATCTGCGATTACGACGGAACTGTCAGGATTTTCAAAGAAAACGAGATCGACGCTGTAGTTCACTTCGCAGGCCTCAAGGCTGTCGGAGAGTCCGTCAGCAAACCGATCGAGTACTACTCAAACAATATAACCGGCACGCTCGTGCTGCTGAAGGTTATGCGTGAGTTCGGTTGCAGGAGGATCGTTTTCTCATCGTCAGCAACTGTCTACGGCGTCAATAATGAAGCTCCATATAAGGAGGATATGCCGACCTCGGCGACGAACCCCTACGGCTACACCAAGGTTATGATCGAGCAGATACTGCGTGATGTGTGTGCGGCTGACAGCGAGTTCAGCGCAGTTGCGCTCAGGTATTTTAATCCCATCGGAGCGCACAAAAGCGGACTCATCGGCGAGGATCCGAACGGAATTCCCAATAACCTTGTGCCGTACATTGCTCAGGTGGCGTCGGGCAGGCTTGCTCAGCTGAGCGTGTTCGGCAATGATTACGAAACTCCCGACGGAACAGGAGTGCGTGATTATATTCATGTTACTGACCTTGCAAAGGGGCACGTTTGTGCAATCAGGTATGCCGGGGAGCATTGCGGCTTCGAGCCTGTAAACCTAGGAACCGGAAGCGGCTCGAGCGTCCTTCAGGTTGCGGATGCCTATGAGAGAGCCTGCGGAAAGCCGATTCCAAGAAGGTTTGCTCCCAGACGTCCCGGCGATATTGCAGAGTCGTATGCGGATGCATCCAAAGCTAAGGAGCTTTTCGGCTGGACAGCTGAATCAGGCATCGACGAGATGTGTGCTGACAGCTGGAACTTCACTAAGCTTAATCCCGATGGTATCAAGTAAAATAGAAAGGTATGGAACAACGAAATGACAGATCAGATGCGAAATCTTATTATACTGCTTTGCGGAATTGCAGTGGTGCTGATTCTTGCAATTCTTCTTTTCAGAGGAAAGAGTCCGGTTATGAAATTCCTGTCGATTTTTCTCGAGGAGCGTGATGATGACGATATGCCGAAAAATGGCAAAGGCAACCAGAAGGGACTGCCGATGAACGGTCAGTACAGCGGCAACGTTAATACTTCTCAGAGAATGTACCCGAACGAGGACTATCAGAAAAAGACTTCCGAGCCACTCGTTGAGATGGCGACTCTCATCAGAAAGAGCGATGACCGTCTCAGAGTTATCGAGAGTACAGGTCAGACCAAGCTTATAGACGAATATTACGAGCTTGTTTTTGTGACAAGAAGAGGCAAGACTCTTAAAATCGAGTGCTCCAGAGCAGCTTATGAGAGAATGCCCTTCAATCAGCAGGGATCTCTTACATACAGACGCAATACACTTGTGAAGTTCAAGTACTACGAGGATACAATTTTAAATTAAAGTAAAATGGGGCGGCTTCAGGTCGCCCTGATTAATTTGGAGGAATTTATGGTCGAGTTCAAAAATGAGTGGGACGAGCTGCTCAAAGACGAATTTACAAAGGAATATTACCTCAGACTCCGTCAGATTCTGATTCAGGAGTACAGAACACAGCGCATTTTCCCGGGAATGTACGACATTTTTAATGCTCTGAAGCTGACCTCCTATAATGATGTAAAGTGCGTGATTCTGGGACAGGATCCCTATCACGGCGAGGGACAGGCTCACGGTCTGAGTTTTTCCGTGCGTAAGGGAGTAGCTCCTCCGCCGTCGCTTGTGAATATTTTTAAGGAGATCAGGGATGATATAGGTATCGACAATACCGGCAAGCACGGTGAGCTTACAAAGTGGGCGCAGAATGGAGTTCTCCTGCTGAATACGGTTCTGACAGTGCGTGCGAATCGTGCGAGAAGCCACCACGGACTCGGCTGGGAGGAGTTCACGGGCGATGTGATCAAGCTCCTGAATCAGCGTGAGAAGCCAATGGTGTTTATGCTGTGGGGAGCTGACGCAAAGACCAAGGCTCAGCTTATAACAAATCCAAATCATCTTGTACTCAAGTCAGCTCATCCGAGTCCGCTTTCGGCGTATAACGGGTTCTTCGGATGCCGTCACTTCTCAAAGGCAAACGAGTTTCTCCGTGCAAACGGAATGGAAGAAATCGACTGGTCGATAGATTAGGAGTAGAAAATGAAGCTGAATCCTATTTCAAAATCCGAAGCGGCTCGCTATATGGGAGTACGGGGCGAGCCGGACGCTCAGGTTCAGGAGCTCATTGACCGTGCCGAGGAGACTGTACGCAGCAGTCTTGCTCCGAAATATGTCTATAGAGAGGCTTCTCTGCGCTTTGAAGAGCGGGGAATATATATCGACGGGATGAGTGCACCTCTCACCGGAGACGCCATCAGAAAGCATCTCAGCGGCTGTACGAGGGTCGTTCTCCTTGCAGCGACTCTTACCTCAGAGGCTGACAAGCTCATACGCCGTGCAGGAATCAGCGGAGTTGCAGAGGCTCTTGCTGCCGATTGTATTTGCAGTGCTGCGATAGAGCAGGTCTGCGACCGTGCCGAGGAGGAGATTTTCTCGCAGCTTCAGGCTCCTTACCGTACATGGAGGTTCAGTCCCGGTTACGGAGATCTTCCTCTTGACCTGCAAAAGGAGATTCTTCTGTATCTCAATGCCGCAAGGAGGATCGGTCTGACTGTTACTGAAAACAGTCTGCTGATTCCGTCAAAGTCTGTGACTGCGATCATAGGAGTCTCGGACAGCTTCCTGCAAAAAGGAGCAAAGGGATGTGCGGTATGCTCAATGAGGGAAACGTGCGGTATAAGAAAAAATAGCGGCTGCGGAAAGAATTAAGTGGAGATAGTTCATTTAAGCACAGCATTAACAAAACGTACAAAAAAACTGCGTCTGATTTGGCAATATGACCATAATACGGCTGAATTTCTATCTAAAATGGACATTGACAGGAAAGGCTAAAAATGTTATAATAAGAGAAATTGAATCTGTTAAAAGGAGTGTTTTAATAACATGAAAAAGACTAAAGCCTTTATTTCAGCTCTTATCCTTACCGCAATGTCAATGTCCCTCTTTGCATGCGCTGATGAGGAAAGTGCTTCTTCAAAGATCAGCAAAGACCTCGATTCCGCTACAAGAGAGGAGATCAACAGCATTGCAGCTGAAAGCGATCTCCTTACAGGTGAGCTTGAAAATAAAACTATTAAGTGGATGTCCGACTGGGATATCAATCCCGATGGAAC